>NZ_JBPWJX010000005.1:0-216224 GCF_051781745.1 Bacillus cereus group sp. Bce019 | reverse complement strand
TTCCCCGATAGAATATCGGGAAAAGGCCGTGGCATAATACTCTTTTTATTACTGTCTACTTGACAGGGAGATGACCAAGATAGCTCTTTTTTTATGGCCTTGGGTTATAGAGGTAATCGATAACGGCAAAAGTGTAAAGACCAATGAATGCAAGTGTACAAATGCCAAATAGTATAACCGTAAGTGCGCTTTTTTCTCGTCCAAAACCAATGATAGTAAGAATAACAGCAGTCCAAAATGATGCTTTCAGTAGTGTGAGTGTAGTAGGAGTTGAGTAATGAAGCCATGTTGTGGAAAGTAGGAAACCAAAGAATGTAACTAAAATAAAAGCTGTAGCTAAATAGTTAATATGTTTACCATATCTTAATAGCATGTCGCACCTCCTTTACGATTTTAAAATACAGAAAATTACAATTTCATCTTAATATAAATGAATATAAAAAGAAAGAGGTTGTCCCAACATGTCGGACAACCTCTCTACCATTACGATAATACAGCTTTAATTTTTTGGAATGCCCACTCTAAATCTTCTTCAGAGATTACTAGAGGTGGTGCGATACGAATTACATTTTCGTGTGTTTCTTTACATAATAGACCAGCTGCTTTTAGTTGTTCACAGTAAGGACGAGCTGGCTCGTTTAATTCGATACCGATGAATAAACCTTTACCACGAACTTCAGTGATCATTGGGTTATCAATCTCTTTTAATTGCCCAACTAATTTTTCACCTAATTGAAGAGAACGCTCTGTTAATTTTTCTTCTTCTAACACTTCAAGAGCCGCGATAGAAACAGCACATGCAAGTGGATTACCACCGAATGTAGAACCGTGAGAACCTGGCTCAAATACACCTAAAATGTCGCGGTTTGCTGCTACGCAAGAGATTGGGAACACACCGCCGCCAAGTGCTTTACCAAGTATGTACATGTCAGGAGTTACATTGTCCCAGTCACAAGCAAATACTTTACCAGTACGGCCTAAGCCAGTTTGGATTTCATCTGCTACAAATAAAACGTTTTCTTTTTTACATACTTCAAAAGCTTCTTTTAAGTAACCAGCTGGTGGGATATTAATTCCTGCTTCACCTTGAATTGGCTCTAAAATAAATGCTGCTGTGTTTGGTGTAATTGCAGCTTTTAATGCTTCTAAATCACCGTAAGGAATTACAACGATGCCAGGAAGCATTGGACCGAATCCACGCTTGTACTCTTCATTTGAAGACATAGAAACAGAACCCATTGTACGTCCGTGGAAGTTATCTTCACAAACGATGATTTCAGCACGGTTCGCTTCCACTTTCTTCACATCATAAGCCCAGCGACGAACTGTTTTAATTGCAGTTTCAACAGCTTCAGCACCTGTATTCATTGGAAGTACCATTTCTTTATTAGTTAGTTTCGCAACTTTTTCGTACCAAGGACCTAATTGATCGCTATGGAAAGCACGAGAAGTTAACGTAACACGATTAGCTTGGTCAATTAAAGCGTTAATAATTTTCGGGTGACGATGACCTTGGTTTACTGCAGAATATGCACTTAATAAGTCCATATAGCGGTTTCCTTCAGGATCTTCTACCCAAACACCTTCTGCTTTAGAAATAACGATTGGAAGTGGGTGATAGTTATTTGCTCCGTATGTGTCTGTAAGTTCGATAATATCCTTAGTTTGAATCATGATTGTTCCCCCTTTTGTTATTACAAGAAGTTTGTAAATACTCTAAATATTATAGCATTTAAATGTAAAAAAGCGAAACATTTCCTGAAAATAAATGAACATGTTATCATATAGAGTGAAAAAGTGTGAAAAGAGGAGGTAAGGGATACGATGGTACATATGCATATTACAGCATGGGCGTTAGGTTTAATTTTATTCTTCGTTGCGTATTCACTTTATTCAGCAGGAAGAAAAGGGAAAGGTGTACATATGGGGCTTCGCCTAATGTATATCATTATTATTGTGACAGGCTTCATGTTGTACATGAGTATTGTGAAGACAGCAACAGGTAGCATGCACATGTGGTATGGCTTGAAAATGTTAGCTGGTATTTTAGTTATCGGTGGAATGGAAATGGTTCTTGTGAAAATGAGCAAAAACAAACCAACAGGGGCGGTTTGGGGCTTATTTATTGTTGCGCTAGTAGCAGTATTTTACCTTGGGCTGAAATTACCGATTGGCTGGAAAGTATTCTAATAAAAAATAAAGCCACCTTATAATCTCAAAGACTTGGGAGATTATAAGGTGGTTTTTTACTTTATCCCGTAAACATCAGATTGGTGAAGGCTAATAATCAGTGGGCTCCCCCACTGATTAAAGTTTCACTTTATGTCGCATCGATATGCAACTCTTCTCCATTTACTTTCGTAAAACGGAACATATTTTTATTTGACGTAGTGTGACGGACGAAATGGTGCTGCAGTGTACAGATCATTTCTTCGTTATCAAACAAAAGAATATTTACTCCTTCGCGTGACTCCTCTTGCGGTAAGAAAGATAAATAATTATGACAATACATGCAATCATATAAAGAGTAGTGAAGTGATTGCAATGATTCCGTTAATAATGTGAAGACAGAGTCAGGTAATTCCTCCAGCCATTCATTATAGCTAAGAAGTAACTTTTTTCGAATACGTATCATTTCACCGTTTTGCAAATGGTGTTGCTCGTTGGCGATTTGTAATACATCTTGTTCATAGAAACGGGCTGGTAGCCAATTGTTATTATACAAAATTTCAAACCCATCTTCGGCAATATCTTCTAATAAAAACGCTTCATCATTTTCATCATCAAAGAATACCCACTCATTGTTTATATATTCTACATTACCGACTGTATGAGCACGGGGTTGATTATATAAAATATGTTTACGTTGTATCATACACGATTTCTCCTTTATGAAAAGTAGTTATTCCTGTTATAGACAGTTCGTGCATTCTTTATAACTAGACACATATAGACATAGGTGGGCATACAATAAAACACGTTTTACTGAGTGAAAATGCTATTCCATATGTGGATAGTAGGTTATCGTCAAGTTTTTCATTTTTTTGATCCGCACTCTTAGGGTGGGGATTACTGCACGTTCAAGAAAAGAAATAAGATGGAAGGATGATTTATATGTGCGGGATTACAGGATGGGTGGATTATAAACGCTCATTAGAAGGAGAAAGGGATGTCGTTACGAAGATGGCTGAGACATTAGCCAAACGTGGGCCGGATGATAATAAAGTTTGGATTAAAGGCAATGTCGCATTTGGGCATAAGCGGTTAATCGTTGTGGATCCTGAGGGCGGTAAACAGCCGATGACTTGTTTAAAAGATGAAACGAATTATGCCATTTGCTATAACGGTGAACTTTATAACACAGAAGACATTCGAAAGGAATTATTAAGAAGAGGATATACGTTCAAAGGTCATTCTGATACAGAAGTATTATTAGCTTCTTATATTGAATGGAAAGAAGAATGTGTCGATCATTTAAACGGTATATATGCGTTTGCAGTATGGGACGAACAGAAAGAACAAGTATTTATTGCGAGAGATCGATTAGGTGTAAAGCCACTTTTTTATAAATATGATAGCGGACGCTTACTATTTGGTTCGGAGTTAAAAGCGATATTATCGCATCCAGATGTGAAGGCGGAAGTAACGTTAGAAGGGTTATCAGAAATATTCGGACTCGGACCGTCAAGAACGCCTGGCCACGGTATTTATGCTGGTATAAAAGAATTGCGTCCAGGTCATGCGATGACATTTTCAAAGAACGGTTTATGCATATGGAGATATTGGAATGTAGAAAGTAAAAAACATGAAGACTCTTTTGAAGAAACAGTAGAGAAAACGCGCTTCTTATTACAAGATGCTATTACAAGACAGCTTGTTTCTGATGTACCACTATGTACTTTTTTATCAGGTGGTGTAGATTCGAGCGCTATTACAGCTATCGCAGCGAAAGAATACGAGAAATCAGGAAAAGGGCAATTACACACGTATTCTATTGATTACGAAGATAATGAAAAATACTTTAAAGCGAGTGCATTCCAGCCAAATTCAGATGCTCCGTTTATTAATTTAATGACTGAGACATTTCAAACAATCCATCATCGCTGCGTCATTTCGAATGAAAAATTAGCAGAGTATTTAACTGAAGCAGTACTCGTTCGTGATTTGCCTGGTATGGCAGATATCGATTCGTCATTATTATGGTTTTGCCGAGAAATTAAACAAGATTTTGTCGTTGGCTTATCTGGAGAATGTGCAGATGAAATATTTGGCGGATATCCGTGGTTTTATAGAGAAGATGATTTACAATCGAGTGCATTTCCGTGGATGCGTTCTACAGAGGCACGTGAACAACTTCTAAAAAAAGAATGGAGAAATAAATTAAATTTACAACAATATGTACAAAGGCGCTATGAAGAGTCGATTCAAGAAGTTCCTATTTTAGAGGGAGAAAGTCCGTTAGAAGCAAAAAGACGTCAATTATTTTATTTAAATATGGTATGGTTTATGACAACATTATTAGACAGAAAAGACCGTATGAGTATGGGGGCGAGCTTAGAAGTACGTGTTCCATTTGCAGATCATCGTCTTGTCGAATATGCGTGGAATATTCCTTGGGAAATGAAAATGTATAAAAACCGCGAAAAAGGTCTATTACGTAAAGCGTTAGAAGATGTACTTCCACATGATATCTTATATAGAAAGAAGAGTCCTTATCCGAAAACGCACAATCCACACTATACAAAAGCAGTAACAGTATGGCTTCAAAGTTTATTAACGGATAAAGGTTCAATTTTACACGAACTGTTTGATAAAGAGCAGTTGAGCGGATTGATTCAGTCTGGCGGCAGTGCATTTCAAACACCATGGTTTGGTCAATTGATGACTGGGCCACAGCTTTTAGCCCATTTAGCGCAAATTCATGTTTGGTTTAAAGAATATGGAGTAAATATTAAAGAATAGGAGAAAAGCGACTTACTTTATAAGTAAGTCGCTTTTTATTAAAAAAATTGTCATATAAAATTCAGAATCATATTAGAAAAAATACTTATTTAGAATAATTATCTTTACGTATTTATTATTAGTTGTTATAATTGGAAACAAATGTTCTTGAAAAAGATTCTCATTTATAAAATTGAGGTGTTATATAGATGAAAAAGAAAAAAATAGGTTTACTCGTAATGGCGTATGGAACACCAGAATCATTAGACGATGTAGAGGCGTATTATACACATATCCGTCACGGGCGTAAGCCATCAGAAGAAGCGCTTGAAGATTTAATTGGGCGCTATAAAGCGATTGGTGGAATTTCGCCGCTTGCAAAAATTACGAAAGAACAGGCGCATAAATTAACAGATTCAATGAATAATATATTTACAGAGTATGAATTTACTTGTTACTTAGGTTTAAAACATATAGCTCCATTTATAGAAGATGCTGTAGAAGAAATGAAGCGTGATGGGATTGAGCAAGCGATTAGTATCGTATTAGCGCCGCATTATTCTACATTTAGCATTAAAGCGTATAATGATCGTGCTATTCGTCTTTCAAAAGAAATCGGTGGTCCTGTTATTGAATCAATTGAACAATGGTATGATGAACCGAAGTTTATTTCGTATTGGGCAGACCAAATAAAAGAAACGTTTACAGAAATTGATGATAAAGAGAAAGCAGTCGTAATTTTTTCAGCGCATAGTTTGCCAGAAAAAATTATTGCAGCAGGAGACCCATATGTAGAACAACTAAAGCATACGGCAGATTTAATTGCAGAAGCTGCAAATATTCAAAACTATACAATCGGTTGGCAAAGTGCTGGGAATACTCCAGATCCGTGGATTGGTCCAGATGTGCAAGATTTAACGAAAGATTTATATGAAGAGCATGGGTACGAATCTTTCATATATTGCCCAGTTGGTTTTGTAGCGGAGCATTTAGAAGTTTTATATGACAACGATTATGAATGTAAAGTTGTAACGGATGAATTAAATGCCAAATATTTTAGACCAAATATGCCGAATGCGCAATCTGCATTTATCGACTGTTTGGCTGAAATTGTTTCCAAAAAAGTGAAGGAAATAGTTGACAAAGATCTAGTTTTGAATAATAATTAGTTTATAATAATTTTAAACAAATAATAATTACTGTGAAAGAAAGAGGAGGATCCCCCTAGATGAATCCAAATAATCGCTTAACAACAAACCAAGGTGCTCCAGTTGGAGACAACCAAAATTCTCGTACAGCTGGTCGTCGTGGACCAGTATTATTAGAAGACTATCATTTAGTAGAAAAACTTGCACACTTTGATCGTGAACGTATTCCGGAGCGTGTTGTGCATGCACGTGGTGCAGGTGCTCACGGTGTATTCGTAACGAAAAATAGTATGAAGCAATATACGAAAGCTGCATTTTTACAAAATGAAGGAACTGAAACACCTGTATTTGTTCGTTTTTCAACGGTTATTCATGGTCAAGGTTCTCCTGAAACAGCACGTGACCCACGTGGGTTCGCTGTTAAATTTTATACAGAAGAAGGAAACTACGATATCGTAGGTAATCATTTACCAGTTTTCTTCATTCGTGATGCAATTAAATTCCCTGATATGGTACATTCTTTAAAACCAGCACCTGATACGAATATTCAAACGCCAGATCGTTACTGGGATTTCATGACGTTAAGTCCAGAATCTACACATATGATGACATGGGTATTTTCTGATTACGGTACACCAGCAAGTTATCGTGAAATGGAAGGTTTCGGCGTCCATTCATTTAAATGGATTAATGAAGAAGGTAAAATTGTTTATATTAAATACCACTGGAAACCACAGCAAGGTGTACGTAACTTAAATGCGAAAGAAGTGCAAGAAGTACAAGGGAAAGACTTCAATCATGCTACTCGTGACTTGTTCGACGCGATCGAAAAAGGAAATCACCCGAAATGGGATTTACACGTACAAGTTATGCAATTAGATGAAATGGATTCTTTAGACTTTGATCCACTAGATCCAACGAAAGTATGGCCAGAAGATCGCTTCCCGTTAATTGAAGTAGGGACAATGACGTTAAATCGTAATCCGAAAAACTTCTTTGCGGAAGTAGAACAAGTAGCGTTCTCTCCAAGTGCAACTGTAAATGGTATTGAGCCATCGGAAGATAAATTATTACAAGGTCGTTTATTCTCTTACCCAGATACACAGCGTTATCGTCTTGGTGCAAATTACTTACAAATTCCTGTGAACTGCCCATACGCAGCTGTTCATAATCAACAACGTGATGGTGCGATGCAAGTGAATCAAAACCCATCTACAATCAACTACGAACCGAGCCGTCATGCAGAGAATCCAGTTGAAGACCCAGCTTACCGCGATTCAACTATGAAAGTAGAAGGCTATGTATCTCGTGAAAAAATTGACAAACCAAATGACTTTAAACAAGCAGGTGAGCGTTACCGTTCATTCTCTAAAGAAGAGCAAGACAACTTAATTGCAAACTTAACAAATGACTTAAAAGACGTAAATGAACGCACAAAATTATTAGCTGTTTGTAACTTCTTCCGTGCAGATCAAGAATACGGTATGCGTTTAGCGCAGGCATTAAATGTTGATATTACGCAATATGTAGGAAATGCTCCGAAATAAATAGGAAAAGACGACTGGGTTTCGGTCGTCTTTTTTATGTGTAAAGTTACACGCGGGTATTCTTCAGTTTCGTTATGTCGGAATTTGTTGGTAAATCGATATCTTGTGTCGAAACGTTGATATATTGAAAGAAACAATCGATATATTTGAAAAATCGTTGATATATCCAAAAAACCGTTAATATATTTTCAATTATACTAGGTGGGGTATCTTGCCCGGTGCGCAAAAAAGAGATGCAATCTATCATCGATAGATTGCATCTCTTTTTTAGTTCACTCGCTCAGTATACTCATAAGCTTTCTCCCCATGCATCGAAATATCAAGCCCCATATGTTCCTCGTGCTTATCTACCCGGACAGGGAGGAAGAAGTTGATTGCTTTAATAATGGCATACGTCATTATAATTGTGAACGCATATGTTGCGCCGATCGCTACAAGTTGTTTCAACAGCAGCGAGGCGTTTCCGTAAAATAATCCGTTAGCGCCATCGCCGTTTACGGCAGTAGTTGCAAATAATCCTGTCGCAATACCGCCCCAAGTTCCACCGATGCCGTGACATCCGAATGCATCGAGTGTATCGTCGTATCCGAATTTTGTTTTTAAGAAAAAGACCGCTCCGAAGCATAATACGCCGCCAATTGCTCCGATAAGAAGAGCTGAGAAAGGTGTAACGAACCCGCAAGCTGGTGTAATAGCGACTAGACCGGAAACGGCGCCACAAGCAGCTCCCATCGCAGTCGGTTTTGATTGGAAGAACCACTCTGAAAGCATCCAAGTTAATGCTGAGGCAGCGGCAGCTATATTTGTATTAATAAATGCAGTTAAAGCTACATCATTTAAAGATAATGCGCTTCCGACGTTAAAACCGAACCAGCCAAACCATAGTAAGCCTGCGCCTAACATTGTAAATGGCAAATGGTGAGGAGAAGAACCATTTATGTTTTTTCGTTTTCCAAGGAAAATAGCTAATACAAGACCAGCAACTCCGGAAGTGATGTGAACGACGTTTCCGCCAGCGAAGTCTAGTGCACCAAGTTCCCTTAGCCACCCGCCGACGCCCCATACCCAATGAGCGACAGGATTGTAAACAATCGTTGTCCATAGAAGGATAAAAATAAGAAAGGCAGAAAATCGCATTCTTTCAGCAAATGCACCTGAAATTAAAGCTGGAGTTAAAATGGCGAACATGAGTTGAAACATCATGAATAAATTGTGAGGAATAGTAGATGAGTAGTCTGGATTTGGTGCGTAGGTAACTCCGTTTAGACCGAACCAATCAAGTGTACCGATAAGCCCGTGCCAATCTGGTCCGAATGATAAAGAATAACCGATAACAATCCATTGAATCGAAACGATAGCCATTGCACTATAACTATGCATCGTTGTACTGAGTACATTTTTGCTGCGAACCATACCTCCATAAAAAAGTGCCAATCCTGGTGTCATCAACATGACCATTACTGTCGTCACAAACATAAAAACTGTATCTCCCATATTCATGATTTTCCCTCCTATAATGTTAGAAAAAATAACATCGCTTTGTTATGTTTCATATCATATTCGAAAATCAACTAAAAATCAACTAAAAATTCAGAAAAATATATACATGATGTTAGAAAATGTAACATATATTATTTTGTGAGGATTGAAATCGACATATGCGTTTCTCTTGGATAATTGGTATAATATTCTTACAATTAAAAACTTGGGGGATGCGTGTGGGAAAAATACGGACTAGGAAACTATTCATTTGTTTTTGTTTAGCTTTTGTTTTGTTTGTACCAATACATACTTTTGCAGACGAAAAAAGAGAGTGGAAAGATGAAGTTATATACTCCATTATGATTGATCGCTTCAATAATGGAGAACCGAAAAATGACAAACAATTAGAAGTTGGTAATTTAGAAGGGTATCAAGGCGGGGATATAAGAGGAATTATAAAAAGGTTGGATTACATAAAAGAAATGGGTTTTACTACCGTTATGCTTTCGCCGCTTTTTGAAAGTGGAAAGTACGATGGATTAGACGTGCGAAATTTTAAAAAGGTAAATGAACATTTCGGGACAGACAATGATGTGAAAGAACTTGTAAAAGAAGCTCATGCAAAAGGAATGAAAGTTGTATTTCAATTTCCGCTTGGAGAAAACGAACAACAGGTAATTGACGCAATGAAATGGTGGATAAAAGAAGTTGATTTAGACGGAAGTTATGTTATACATAGTGAAAAAAAGCCGCGTTCCTTTTGGGATAACGCGCAAAAAGATATGCAAGTGATAAAGAAAGATTTTCGTATTATGACAAAGGAGGATAGCGAATACAACGAAAAAATAGTAGAATCGTTTTCCAAAGCGGATGTATCGGTGAAATCGTTATACGATGTGAGTAAAAAAGAAGGGGAATTTGTTACGTTTTTAGATGATCAAGAAACAAAAAGATATGCACGTATTGCAAAAGAAAATATGTATTACCCGCCATCACGTTTAAAGTTGGCGCTTACTTATTTGTTAACATCACCTGGGATTCCGAATTTTTATTACGGAACTGAAATTGCATTAGATGGAGGAAGTGTACCCGATAATAGACGATTAATGGATTTTAAGTCAGACGAAAAGTTTATGCAACACATAACAAAACTAGGTGAACTTAGGCAGGCGAGACCGTCTTTACGACGCGGTACGTTTGAGCTTCTGTATGATAAGAGCGGGATGAGCATACTAAAACGAAAATATAAAGATGAAGTAACTTTAGTAGCAATTAATAATACGAAAGAAACACAAAAAGTCTCCTTACCTGCAAATGAAATTGGTGAAAAACAAGAGTTAAGAGGATTGTTGCAGGATGAAATTATAAGAGAGGAAAACGGAAAATTTTATCTCGTTTTAAAGCGTGAAGAATCAAACGTGTATAAAGTTAACGGAGAAACAGGTGTGAATTGGTTATTTATCTCCTTAATCGTTGGTGTGAATGTATTATTTATTGCGTTTCTAATTGCAGTTAAGAGGAAGCGTAGATGAGATGAGAAATTACTCGCTCTATGTTCATGTCTTCTTATTGTATTTGTAAGTTTGTTCGGTGGCGCGATAGTGTTTATTCTGTTGATATGAAATTTCTTAAGAGAAACGATACGAAAATGAAAATTTCTCTAATGAGAGGGGGATTTCAGGTTAGGGAGAAAAAGCCTTCTTCCTAACCTGTTTTTGTGTCCATACGGATAAAGAAAGACCTTTGAAACAAACAATAATTGCAACTATATTAATTTTACATTACATTAAAAGTTAGAGAATACTCTTATACTAATATAGTGCTAAATAGTAGGTGGGAAAATGGAGTTTTACGATTTGGGTATTACCATTAAAGAGCTTAGAATTAAAAAAAATATATCACAATCCGAATTATGTCATGGAATATGTTCACAAAGTCAAATTAGCAAAATAGAAAAAGGTGTGATTTATCCATCTAGTATATTATTATATCAATTATCAGAAAGACTTGGTATTGACCCAAATAATATATTTGCATTAACTCAAAACAAAAAATTAAAATATATAGAAAATGTAAAATACGTAATAAAAGATTGCTTAAAGCAAAAACAATATAAAGAACTTTATGAAATAGTAAAAAAAGAGAAAAACTTAAATAATTTTCAAACAAAAGAAGATAAACAATTTCTAATATGGCATGAAGCAATTGCTATATTTATGGTGGATAAATCAATAAAAACTGCTTTAGATTTTTTAAATAATGCATTAAAACTGACTTTAACTAATTCTGATTTTTTATCAGAAAGAGAAATAGATATTATGCAAACAATGGCTATATTTTATGCGGAAAATAAAGAATATGAAAAAAGTATTAATATATTAAAAAGATGTTTAACTAATTTTAATAAGTTAGATTTTCCTAGAGATAAAGAAATTAAATTGAAAATTATTTTTAATTTAGCAAAAATTTTAGGTCATGCAAATCAACATGAAGAGGCAGTAAAATACAATGATATGGGTATCAAACTAGCTATTAATCTAAATACTTTATATTTACTAGGTGAATTATACTATGGAAAAGCTTGGAATTTATTGAAACTTAAACAACCTAATGAAGAAGATGTTGCAAATAACATGAAAAAAGCATTATTTATATTTGAACTAACAGAAAAAGAAAATCTGATAAAAATGGTTAAAGAAAAATATTTTGAAAACCAAACTGAAAAACCCCACTTATAATTCATTTGGAAATCACTTGAAATATAATAAAATCTACAGGGAAAATCCCTGTAGGTTTTAAACTTATAAACTTTCTTCTAAAATATTAAGTGTTTAATATAAATTTTTGAATAAGAGTTTACTTAGTGTACTTTTTATTTTGAAGTCTGCATCTTTATTAACCATTTATGCTTCTTTTTAACTCCATCCAAATATAATTAAAATTAAGATGTTTCAAATCGGAGGAAGGCACTTTGAGGTGTCTTTTTTTATGACCTTTATCATTAAATATTTAATGTTTTTTTAAATGATTACATGACATATTTTTTTTGTACCAAGCTTTGTTGATACAGTTAGACTTATCCGTTAGTGTATTTGTATTATTAGAACATCCTACAGTATTTAGGGAGAATGTGGCCAATAAAAACCATAGTATTAATTTCTTCATATAACCACTTCTAACTCTTTTTTAATTAACATTTTTTAAGTTCCTTATTAATTTTACATTACATTAAAGGTTGGGAAATATTCTTATACTCATAAATTGTTACGTTTTGGCGAGGGAGGAATTATGAGTTACAGCGATTTTTAAGATGACTTTGGTCTAGGGTGTAGTTACTAAGAAAAGTAATTCAAATCGAAGGGGGAAACGTCTTGAGGTGTCTTTTTCTTATTTTCAATAAGGTCTGCTAAATACATGTATAAAACAAATTCTACAATAGGGCCTAGTTTAATCATACGGTCACTTGTAAAGTATGCGTATGGTTAGACCCTGTTCACTTAGCAATTTTCACCGCATATACCTTTTTCTATAGTTTGTTCTCGTAATATTGTCTCTACAAGACAAAAAGAAAACTCCCCTAATTAAGAGGAGTTTTCTTTTTAGCGGTAGTTAATGAACTGTACGTCGATTGGTAAATCAGCGCTACGAACAGCTGCGATTACTGCTTGTAAGTCATCACGGCTTTTTGCTGTAACACGTACTTGATCATCTTGTACTTGTGTTTTTACTTTTAATTTCATTTCTTTAATGATGTTGTTAATTTTTTTCGCATTATCTTTATCGATACCTTGTTGAAGTGTTGCGCGTTGGCGAACAGTGTTGCCAGTTGCAGCTTCAACTTTTCCGTAATCTAAGTTCTTAATTGGAACGTTACGTTTTACAAGTTTAGAGATAAGAACGTCTTTTACTTGCTCTAATTTAAACTCGTCATCAGAAGTTAAAACAAGTACTTCTTTTTCTAATTTAATATCACTTTTACTTCCTTTAAAGTCATATCGGTTTTGGATTTCTTTTAATGCGATATTAATTGCGTTTGTTACTTCAGGTAATTCTACTTTCGAAACGATGTCAAAAGAACTATCTTTTGCCATAGTTAGCACCTCCAAATAAATTTCTAATCTTGTTATGTACTGTACATACTAAAGTATAGCTGAAAACGAGTCTAGACTTAAGTGTTTTCGTACTTATATTCATGTAACCTCATTTTATTATAGTGAATTTTGGGCAGTTGGACAAATACAGGAAAAATCATGTTATAATTAACTTTTGTTTGGAATGATAAAAAAGATAATTTTATATATATAGAAGGGAATTAAAAAATATGTATTTGCAAATAGGATCGATTGAACAGGTAACTGTTTTACGCGAAACGGAAATCGGATATATGGTTGGGAATGAAGAAGAAGAAATTTTCCTACATAAAAACGAAGTAGCTGGAGAAATTGAAGAAGGCGATACGATTGATGTATTCTTATACCTTGATCACCAAAATCGTATTTCAGCAACAATGAAGGAACCAATTATTACAACTTATGATTGGAACTGGGTAAAGGTTGTAGAAGTTATTCCTAGTTTAGGTGTGTTTGTTGATATTGGTGTGTCAAAAGATATACTAATTCCAGCTGATGAGTTCCCGATTTATATGCCAGTATGGCCAGAAGTAGGCGACGAATTATATTGTACGTTAAAATTAACGAATCGCGATCGTTTAATTGCTCTTCCGGCAAGAGACAGTGATATGCAAGAAATTATCGTAGATGCAACGCCATCTATGCGTAATAAAAACGTAAATGGACGTGTATATCGTTCGCTTCAAGTAGGTTCATTCGTTTTAACAGATGAACATTTCCGTGCTTTCTTACACCATACAGAAAGAAAAGAACAAGTCCGCATCGGTCAGCGTGTAACAGGACGTATTATTGACGTAAAAGATGACGGTACAATTAACATTTCACTTCTTCCTCGTAAAGAAGAAGGAATGGAAGACGATGCTACAGTAATTTATGCATATATGGAAGAACGAGGCGGAGCAATGCCGTTTTGGGATAAGAGCCATCCAGAAGATATTAAAGAACGCTTTAACATGAGTAAAGCTGCATTTAAGCGCGCACTTGGTAAGTTGATGAAAGAAGAAAAGGTTTACCAAGAAGAAGGTTGGACTTACTTTAAGAAATAAGATAGAAGATTAAAAAGCACAACCTTATTTAAAAAGATAAGGTTGTGCTTTTTTTAATTTTCTTGAGGAGAAACAAGAGTAAATGTATCTTTCAAATCACTATCATTTATTTTAATATTTGCCTTTTTTAATTCCTCTTGTAACAATTTTTTGCTGAATACACGATCAGCAGTACGTTCTTCCTCTAAGTTTTTGCGAATAGAGTTTTTTACCTCATCGTAAGGTTTTAAATCTTTTTTATCAGTTAATTTAATAACGTGATAACCGTTTGATGATTTTACGGGATTGCTAATTTGTCCAACATTTAGTTTGTAGGCAGCGGTTTCGAATTCAGGAGCCATTGTACCTGAATTGAAGTATCCAAGGTCTCCACCTTTATCTTTTGATAGCAGATCTTGTGATTCTTGTTTTGCTAATTCTTCAAATGAAGCACCAGCATCTAGTTTACTCTTTATTTCTTTCGCTTCATTTTCGTCACTTACTAATATGTGACTCGCTTTAATTTCTGGCTTATAGTGGTCTTTTACGTCTTTTTCTGTAATACTTTTCTTAATCGCTTCATTCATAGCAAGTTTGAACTTAATTTGATTTTTGAAATCCTCTTCATCTTTTAAACCATTATTTTCTAATACTTTTTTGAATTGATCTCCATATTGTTTTTTTACTTTTTCTACTTCTTTATTTACCTCTTCATCAGGTACTTTATATTTTTTTGTGATGACGTCTTGTGCCATCATTTCGTATAGCATGTCTTTTCCGTAACGATCTTTCAATTGTTTTTCGAAGTTATCCTTTGTAATGGTCGAGTCTGTTGCTGTAGCGACTGTAGCTGAGCCATTTTTTTGTTCGCAAGCAGATAGCATCAATATACTTATTAGTGCAGTAATAATGAAAATATGTTTCCCTCTCATGCCAACACCTCATCCGAATATGTTATCGCTATTGTAGAATATAGAAGTGAACATGAAGTGAATTTTTAATGTTTTTTTCCTTTAAAATGTAAAAAAGTACATCAACATAATTGTTGATGTACGATGGAATCAAAGGTGATCGGTCTTTTTAGAGTATGCACGTTTACCTTGCTGAATATTTTTTTGCTCTTGCTCATTTTTTTGTGTGCGTTTTGCGTTATTATCGCGTGCTTTTTTGTCGTTATCACTCGTATGTGGCATATGTATCAACTCCATTTCTAAACGTTGTACGTTTATCATTTCCTTTTTCGTAAAGACTATGTATAGCGGTGCATTTATGAAGGGTAAAGGTGGATTCGAAATGGATTTGAAGTTGAATTATACTGAACTTATAAAGAAGTTAATCGTTGTAATCATCGCAGGTTTATTAAACGCGATTGGGATGAATTTATTTTTAACGCCAGCAAAAGTGTATGCGAGCGGCTTTGCTGGATTGTCTCAATTATTATCACAAATATTAGGTGATTTTTTATCGATTCACATATCTACGGGAGTATTGTTTAGCTTATTTAATATTCCTGTCGTTATTTTAGCGTGGAAAAAGGTTGGAAAGGCCTTCACCTTTTTTAGTTTTCTTTGTGTTATATTTATGACTTTGTTTCTAGAAATCATCCCTGTTAGAGCGGTTTCAAATGATATCATATTAAATGCGATTTTTGGCGGGATTATTTCGGCAATTGGAGTAGGGATTGCTTTAAAGTGGGGTGCTTCTACAGGTGGATTAGATATTATCGCCATGATTTTATCAAAAATAAAAGATAAGCCTGTCGGTACATACTTTTTCTTTTTTAATGCAATTATCATTATCGCTGCTGGCTATGTATATGGATGGGAAAAAGCGTTATATACGTTAGTGACTTTATATGTATCAACGAGAATTATTGATGCAATTCATACTCGTCATGTAAAGATTACAGCATTAATTGTTACGAAGAATGGGGCAGACGTAAGAAAGGCGATTCACTCGCGATTAGTAAGAGGGATTACAACGATACCAGCAACAGGTGCTTATACGAATGAAAATAAAGAAATGTTAATGATGGTTATTACCCGTTATGAGTTATACGAATTAGAGAGGGTTATTAAACAAGTGGACCCAGGTGCATTTACAAATATACTGCAAACAGTTGGGGTGTTCGGATTGTTTCGGAAAGATTAAAGAGGACCAAAGTTGGTCCTCTTTTTTAATGTAAATTCGTAATGTTTTGCAATTGCTCTTGCATTTCACGGAGCTGAACTTTTTCAGCAGTTGAAGAGTTTGCGTAAGCGGATTGCAAAGCATTTTTTGCTCTATACACGAGATCTTGTTGCTCAGTACCGCTTGAACAAGATACGGCATTTTCAACAGCATCTCTAGCTTGTTGGAATAGTAAGTTCCCCATTTAAACCCCTCCAAAAGAAGAGTTACTTCTTGCTTTTTCTGCCTCAGCTAATGTACCTCTGTACGGGAATCTTGCATCATGCTTCATAACAGCATCGGCTCCTTGTTGGATAAAACGTTTTGATTTGTTCTTTTTACCCATTCGAAAAACCCCCTTTATTTAGCTGAAAACAATCGACGCGATGTCTCATGCGTCTACTTATAGTATGGACATTTTGCAGGAAACTATAAGTAGGGAATTTTTAGATTACAATCCAAGAACCTCTTCTAAATATAAAGCAATACCATCTTCTTCGTTCGTTAACGTCGTATGGTTTGCGAGTGATTTTAATTCAGGGATGGCATTTCCCATTGCAATGCCGTGACC
The DNA here is from genome assembly GCF_051781745.1 of Bacillus cereus group sp. Bce019. NCBI lineage: Bacteria > Bacillati > Bacillota > Bacilli > Caryophanales > Bacillaceae > Bacillus > Bacillus cereus group sp. Bce019. The sequence goes on along the minus strand of NZ_JBPWJX010000005.1, from coordinate 199,211 downwards.
AGCAAATTCAATCATTTCAAAATCATTATCTTCATCACCGAAAGCGATAATTCGCTCTTGTGGAATGTTGTAATGACTAGAAATTTTTTGTAATCCAACTGCTTTATTTAATCCGCTTTTCACAATTTCAATAATCGGCCAAGGTGCGCCCCATTTTCTATGGTCGATTACTTCCGCATGCATATCCGTTAAATGTTGACGAATTGCAGTAGAATGCTCGTCATGTGCGTCAATTAATAAGCAAGTTGGATGATCGTTTAAAATATTTAATAAGTCTCCGGTAAAAATCTTAGGAGAGCCGAATTCGAAAATATGTTTTTTATCTTCATCAATTTCACGAACATACACATCGTCCATTACTTCCGCGTATATATTTTTTACGCCAAAATCAAAGCAAGCTCGGACAATTTCTTGCGCTGTTGCTAGCTCAAGAGGAGAGTGATGTGTTTCCCAGTTTGAATCAAGAGGATGATGTACGTAAGCACCGTTAAAGTTTACGATAGGTGTGTTAAGACCAAGTTCTTTATAGTAATCATAACTAGCACGGAATGGACGTCCTGTTGAAATAACAACAATATGTCCTTGTTCCTTTGCTTTTGCAATTGTATGTTTCGTTCGAGTGGAAATTATTTTGTTGTCTGTTAATAGAGTACCGTCTAAGTCTAATGCGATTAAATGTTGTTTGTTCATAATTTCACCTCTTATAATAATTTTTTTGTATCTATCTGTATTTCCGTTTTTAATATGCAGAAATAAGAGGTTAGACTTGGTGAAATCACCATAGATGGAAATTTCACTATATATCCATCTTACGTCTCAAAGTGCTGTGATGTCTAGTATTTATCGTTGGAAATTAAGAAAAGTCAACATCTTTTTAGAAAGTTCAAACAATGTTTCTTTCATTATGTACAAATTGTGAAAAGGGTTACATTGCTCGTATGATGAGGCCTATAATGAACATGTAATCTTCTCGTATATGTTTGACTCTCCTTTGAAACTAGCCTAGAGTAGGTTGGTTTCTTTTTTTTCTACAAGTAGGAAAGAAATCCCTGCTTATGCTCGTGTCATTCATATATATGTACAAGAATGAGATGTAGTACTGTTTCCTAAACATGACAGAAAAGCTTTCTTTTAAAATGGATATACTAATGAGGCAAGACGTCATGGAAGGAGAATGAAGATGGGACAAAATCGCAGGTTTCGTTCTGGACAAAAAGCGCCGAATGATGGCATTTACGTAGAAATTGGTGAAACGGGAAGTATGGTGAAAGATCCACAAATGGTGAAATTAACTGCCGGTGAAAAGTTTCCGGATAACACGAATCATAACCGCCAGTGGACATATAAAAGAAAACCGTAACAGGAGCCGCAATCGTTATTGCGGCTTTTTTGTCGTTACACATTGTAATTTCATTTACCGTATTTTTTAGCAGTATAATGAATGCTCTCTTTTTCTTTTTCAAATAATAAGTTTGAAAATACATAGGCAAAATTATTGTATAAAAAAGTCAGTTGGCGTATAATCAAATCAAAGGTCAAAGAAAGTCAAACTTTTGGAGGGCTGTAAAGATGGACTTAAATCAAATGACAACAAAAACACAAGAGGCGATTATGAGTGCCCAATCTTTAGCGGTATCTCATCATCACCAAGAGGTGGATACTGTTCATCTATTACTTGCATTATTAGAAGAGCAAGATGGATTAGCAGTACGTATATTTCAAAAAATGAATGTTGATATAGAAGCATTAAAGCAAGGTGCTGAAAGTTTAATTAAAAAGAAACCTTCTGTAACGGGGAGTGGTGCAGAAGTTGGAAAATTGTATGTAACGAGCGCTCTGCAACAACTTCTTGTAAGAGCAGGAAAAGAAGCAGAAAAACTGCAGGATGATTACATTTCAGTAGAACATGTATTGCTTGCTTTTTCTGAAGAAAAAGGCGATATAAATCAATTATTTACAAGATTGCATATTACGAAAGATAACTTATTACAGTCTTTAATGACAGTTCGGGGGAATCAAAGAGTGACGAGTCAAAATCCAGAAGCAACTTATGAAGCGTTAGAAAAATATGGTCGTGATTTAGTGGCGGAAGTGAGAGCAGGGAAAATTGATCCTGTAATCGGCCGTGATAGTGAAATACGACGTGTAATCCGTATTCTTTCACGTAAAACGAAAAACAATCCTGTTTTAATTGGGGAGCCAGGTGTTGGTAAAACAGCAATCGTTGAAGGGCTAGCACAGCGTATCGTGAAAAAGGATGTACCTGAAGGATTGAAAGATAGAACGATTTTTGCGTTAGATATGAGTGCACTCGTAGCTGGTGCGAAATTCCGTGGTGAGTTCGAAGAGCGTCTGCAAGCTGTATTAAATGAAATTAAAAAGAGTGAAGGACGCATTTTATTATTCATTGATGAACTTCATACAATAGTTGGAGCTGGTAAAACAGAGGGAGCCATGGATGCAGGAAATATGTTAAAACCGATGCTTGCGCGCGGTGAACTGCATTGTATCGGGGCGACGACGCTCGATGAATATCGCAAATATATTGAGAAAGATCCAGCGCTAGAAAGACGTTTCCAACAAGTATTAGCAGAAGAACCAACTGTTGAAGATACAATTTCAATTTTACGTGGATTAAAAGAACGCTTTGAAATTTATCACGGTGTAAATATTCATGACCGTGCGATTGTAGCAGCGTCAGTTTTATCAGATCGATATATTTCAGATCGCTTCTTACCTGATAAAGCAATTGACCTTGTTGATGAAGCGTGTGCAACAATTCGTACAGAAATTGATTCTATGCCAACAGAATTAGATGAAGTAACGCGCCGCATTATGCAGCTGGAAATTGAAGAAGCGGCTCTTGGGAAAGAAACGGATCGTGGTAGCCAAGAGCGTCTAAAAACATTGCAACGTGAATTATCGGATTTAAAAGAAGTTGCAAGTGGCATGAGAGCGAAATGGGAGAAAGAAAAAGAAGACATTCACAAAGTTCGTGACTTACGTGAACATTTAGAACGTTTGCGTCGTGAATTAGAAGAAGCAGAAGGCAATTACGATTTAAATAAAGCAGCCGAACTTCGTCACGGGAAAATTCCCGCAATTGAAAAAGAGTTAAAAGAAGCGGAAGAAATGGGCGCGCATAATAAACAAGAAAATCGTTTATTACGTGAGGAAGTAAGTGAAGAAGAAATTGCAGATATTGTTTCACGCTGGACTGGTATTCCTGTTGCGAAACTCGTGGAAGGTGAACGCGAGAAATTATTACGCTTAGAGCAAATCTTATCAGAGCGTGTCATCGGACAAGAGGAAGCAGTAAGCTTAGTGTCAGACGCAGTTCTTCGTGCTCGCGCTGGTATTAAAGATCCGAACCGCCCGATTGGTTCTTTCATCTTCTTAGGACCAACAGGTGTTGGTAAAACAGAACTTGCAAAAACGTTAGCCCAGTCTTTATTCGATAGTGAAGAGCAAATGATTCGCATTGACATGTCTGAGTATATGGAGAAACACGCAGTGTCACGCTTAATTGGTGCACCTCCTGGATATGTAGGATATGAAGAAGGCGGTCAATTAACAGAAGCGGTAAGACGTAAACCATATTCCGTTGTTTTATTAGATGAAATTGAAAAAGCACATCCAGAAGTATTCAACATTTTATTACAAATGTTAGATGATGGACGCATTACAGATTCACAGGGCCGTACAGTGGACTTTAAAAATACAGTTATTATTATGACTTCAAATATTGGATCTGCTCATTTACTAGATGGATTAGAAGAAGATGGTTCGATTAAAGAGGAATCAAGAGACCTTGTAATGGGGCAATTAAGAGGACATTTCCGCCCTGAATTTTTAAACCGTGTGGATGAAATTATTTTATTCAAACCTCTTACAACGAATGAAATTAAAGGCATTGTTGATAAAATTGTAAAAGAACTACAAGGTCGTCTAGCTGACCGTCACATTACAGTAGAATTAACAGATGCAGCAAAAGAATTTGTTGTGGAAGCCGGTTTCGACCCAATGTACGGAGCTCGTCCATTAAAACGATACGTACAGCGTCAAGTGGAAACGAAATTAGCACGAGAATTAATTGCAGGAACAATTACTGATAATAGTCACGTAGTTGTTGATGTAGAAAATAACGAATTAGTCGTTCATGTGAAATAAAAATAAAAAAGAGTTCGGATAAAATCCGGACTCTTTTTTTAGTGTTGTTCTACTGGCTCGTTTGGAATTGCAGCTGAAATTGCTAGTACTAACACAGCAAGAACAACTGAGAAAATAGACGCTTGGTTAAAGTCGTATGTACCGCCAGTCATAGAGCCGATTACATAGCTCATCATATGTACAAGTAAGAACGACCAAATTAATGCCCAAATGAAACGCATATTTTACACCTCTATTCGTTCAATCTGTCCTTATTGTAACACAATTGAAAAAAGAATATAGAAAAATATTTGTAGATTTTTCAACGCAAATTTGCATTCCGTTCATACATTATAAAAGAGTGGTTTTATATGTTTAGAAAATAAGGCGGGGGAAAAATGAGTATTACGGAACGTTTTTTTTACTTAGAAAAAGAACCATGTGTCATTTATTTACCGGAGAAGCCAAATGGATTTTCTGTTATGCTCCTCGGTGATTATAACTACTTTATTGAGAATGGTACAAGTTTATGGACACAGCATGCGGGTAGATCTTATTTTTTACATGGCCTTATTGAGCAAGGCTACACAGTCTTTTCTTCTAATTTATACGGAAGACATTGGGGAAACGACCAATCTGTTCGTCTAGCGAAACGTTTATATGACGTTGTGTTGAGAAAAGAGACATTGAATGCGAAAATGCACATTATGGCAGATGGTATGGGAGCACTTGTAGCACTCGAAATGATGAACAAATACCCTGAGTGTATACGCTCTGTCATTATGTTAAATCCGTGTTTAGATTTACCAGAATATGTGGAGTTTGAGAAAGAGCATAAGTTTTTTTACAAGAGACTCGTGAAGGAATTAAGTTTGGCGTATGATGCCAAAGAAGAAGAATTAGAATCAAAAATAAATAAGAAATCATTTACGCTTCTTCCATCTTGTGTACCTGTTAAAATTTTCGTATCAACACAAGAAAAAAGAGGAAGAAAACAGCAGTTGCGTAGATATGAGAAAATGAGGCAACTAAATCAATGTGATACTTCTGTCTTGTTCCATCTGCAAGATGTGAAATATAAAATGGTTAGGCAAACGACCGATTTCTTTAAAAAATATGAAGAAGAATTATGAAGCTCCCATATACATAAATGAGGAGCTATTTGTTTCAGAGGGAAAGGGTTGGTGGTATGGAACGCGTGCTAATTGTAGGTGCACTTACGTTTGTAGGTTATCACCTTGTAAATAAAATGATTGAAGAAGAAGTGGAAGTGTATGGTCTTGATTTTGATGAATTCGATAGTATGACGAAAATTAATGAAGAGAAGTTATTATTAATTGGGCGAAATGCGTTATTTACGTATTATTCGATAAGAGATGAAGATGGATGGAGATCGGTTGAGGAAGAGAGATTCGATACTGTTTACTTTTGCTTATATGAGCCAAATCAGCAAAGTGGATTTCGGAATGAAAGAGTCATATTACAATATTTAAAGCGAATTATAAGAATGTGTGAAGAACAAAAAGTGAAGTTAAACTTAATTTCTTCTATTGAGGTAGGCAGTACAGATGAATCCGAAAATAAGCGCCTATTTTTGAAAGTAGAAGAAGGATTGAAAAAAGGGAGTTTACAATATAGTGTATTTCGAGTTCCAACATTATATGGACCGTGGCAACCGTCCTTTATGATGTTTCATCAGCTTATTTTATCAGAATTAGGTGAAAAAGAGTGCCGTTGTACGATTGAGGAAAAGGGGAATGATTTACTTTACGTTGAAGATGTATGTGAATACTTATGGGAAAATGGAACGAACGGGGCGCATCTTGGTATATACAATTTACTTAGTGGTAAACAGTCATTATGGGAGAAAGGTATGAATCTTTTACGCGCGGATGATAAAGTAAATAAAAATAATAACGAAGTAAGAGATGAGGCTATCGAGGTAATTTCAATAAAAAGAAATACTCCGTTAGAATACGGTTTAAATAAGCAACTGGCACACATGAAAAAATATAAAGAGTTATACGAAGGGTAGTACGCGTGTTACACTATTGTATGTGAAAGTTTTAATGGAGAGGAAGAGCATAATATGAACGAAAAAAGCATGCAGTTTTTACAAATCGCAATGAAGCATTTACCGGAAGCAAAGGCAATTTTAGATGATAATGGAATTGCACTTGATATGGAGAAGGCACAGCCGGTGTTAGAGTTGTTAATGAAAGTTATGAACGAGGCCTATGAGCTCGGGAAAGCAGATAAAGAATAAAAAGAATAAAAAGAATAAAAAGAATAAAAAGCATCTTTTTAAGATGGAAGAGAGGCCCGAACCGTGGATAGAAGCGGTCAGGGCCTTTTTTATTCTCGCCTGGGGGAAAACCAGAGATATGAAGAGGATAAAGGAAAAGTAGTGAGGAGAACTCTCTAGTTTAGAAGGAAAGCAGATGAAGAATAAAAAGCATCTTTTAAGATGGAAGAGAGGCCCGAACCGTGGATAGAAGCAGTCAGGGCCTTTTTTATTCTTGCCTGGGGGAAAACCAGAGATATGAAGAGGATAAAGGAAAAGTAGTGAGGAGAACTCTCTAGTTTAGAAGGAAAGCAGATGAAGAATAAAAAGCATCTTTTAAGATGGAAGAGAGGCCCGAACCGTGGATAGAAGCAGTCAGGGCCTTTTTTATTCTTGCCTGGGGGAAAACCAGAGATATGAAGAGGATAAAGGAAAAGTAGTGAGGAGAACTCTCTAGTTTAGAAGGAGAGCAGATAAAGAATAAAAAGCATCTTTTTAGATGAAAGAGAGGATCGAACCGTAAATAGAAGCGGTTTGAGTCTTTTTATATTTGAGAGGTATGTTTCTGTTTCTTTTAATGAAAAATAACGTGAATAATGCGTTAGCTTTCTGTTTTATGCGAAATATATTCTAGACAAAAATACATTTATGTTTTAAAATTAGTACCAAGTCATAATAATTGATATAAAACGGAGGGCTGCGATGTGAACGTGGGCATTTTAGGGATCGGAAGATATGTGCCAGAAAAAGTAGTCACAAATCACGATTTAGAGAAAATAATGGAAACATCCGATGAATGGATTCGTACGAGAACGGGAATTGCAGAAAGACGCATTGCCGATGATACAATAGATACTTCATATATGGCCGTAGAGGCTTCTAAAAAAGCACTTGAAGATGCAGGAATTAGCGGAGAGGATATCGATCTTATTTTAGTAGCAACAGTAACACCAGATCGTGCTTTTCCAGCAGTTGCTTGTGTAATTCAAGAAGCAATAGGAGCGAAACATGCAGCTGCAATGGATTTAAGTGCAGCATGTGCTGGTTTTATGTACGGAATGATTACAGCGCAGCAATTTATTCAAACAGGAACGTATAAAAATGTATTAGTAGTTGGTAGTGATAAACTATCTAAAATTGTAGACTGGAACGATCGAAATACAGCAGTACTATTTGGAGACGGAGCCGGTGCTGTCGTAATGGGAGCTGTTTCAGAAGGTAAAGGCGTTCTATCTTTTGAATTAGGAGCAGACGGAAGTGGCGGCAAGCACCTTTATCAAGACGAGTATGTTATGATGAATGGCAGAGAAGTGTTTAAATTTGCCGTTCGTCAACTTGGTGATTCTTGTCTTCGCGTTTTAGATAAAGCTGGTCTTACGAAAGAAGATGTGGATTTCTTAGTACCGCATCAAGCAAACATTCGTATTATGGAATCTGCAAGAGAGAGGTTAAATTTACCACAAGAAAAAATGAGTATGACGATTGAGAAGTTCGGTAATACATCAGCTTCTTCCATTCCGATTGCAATGGTAGAGGAATTGCAAAACGGACGTATTCAAGACGGTGATTTAATTATACTTGTTGGTTTTGGCGGCGGATTAACATGGGGAGCAGTCGCTCTTCGTTGGGGTAAATAAGGACTGAGAGAAAAAAAGGAGTGTATTTTGTATGGAAAAAAAGAGGGTCGTAATTACAGGACTAGGAGCTGTTACACCGGTCGGAACAGATGTTGAAACAGCGTGGGAAAACATTAAAAAGGGTGTATCTGGAATCGGGCGACTTACAAGAATTGATCCAGAACTATTTCCAGCAAAAGTAGCAGCGGAAATTAACGACTTTGAAGTCGAGAAATATATTGATAAAAAAGAAGCGCGCCGTATGGATCGCTTTACACAATATGCAGTAGCAGCAGCGAAAATGGCAGTTGCAGATGCAAAGCTTGAAATTACAGAAGAAAACGGACCTCGAATTGGTGTATGGATTGGATCTGGTATTGGCGGTATGGAAACATACGAAGAACAATTTAAGATTTTTACTGAGAAAGGCCCACGCCGCGTGAGCCCATTCTTCGTGCCGATGATGATTCCAGATATGGCAGCAGGTCAAGTATCAATCGCAACAGGAGCAAAAGGAATTAACACTTGTTCTGTAACGGCTTGTGCATCTGGTGCAAACTCAATTGGTGATGCATTTAAAGCAATTCAGCGTGGTGATGCTGATGCAATGATTACAGGCGGAGCAGAAGCACCGCTAACAAGTATGGCATTCGCAGGATTTAGCTCAGCGAAAGCATTAACATTTAATGAAGACCCAGCAACGGCTTGCCGTCCATTTGATAAAAACCGTAGCGGTTTCGTAATGGGTGAAGGTTCAGGTATTCTAATTCTTGAAGAATTAGAGCACGCATTAGCACGCGGTGCTCACATTTACGCGGAAATTGCTGGTTATGGTGCAACTGGAGATGCGTTCCATATTACAATGCCTGCTCCTGGTGGGGAAGGCGGAGTGCGTGCAATGCGTCAAGCTTTAGCTGATGCAGGCCTACAGCCAGAAGATATTGATTACATTAATGCGCACGGTACAAGTACGGATGCGAATGAAAAATATGAAACGATGGCAATTAAAGAAACTTTCGGCGAGCACGCGTATAAAGTAGCGATTAGCTCAACGAAATCAATGACAGGTCACTTATTAGGAGCAGCTGGTGCTGTTGAAGCGATTTTCTCTATTAAATCAATTACAGACGGAGTAATTCCTCCAACAATTAACTATGAGACACCAGATCCAGAATGTGACTTAGATTACGTACCAAATCAAGCGAGACACCAAGAAGTAAATGCAGTATTAAGTAACTCATTAGGATTCGGTGGTCATAACGCAGTGTTAGTATTTAAATCGTATAAATAATCGATGAAATAAGGAGTTTTTTCGCAATCTATTGCGAAAAAACTCCTTATTTATTTTTACGCCTTTTTCTCCTGTAGCATATACATAAGAAAAAGGAGGGATAAAGATGGGGATTGTTGAAACAGCTGAATGGCTACATTTATATTATGGACGGCCAGAAAAACTTTGTGAGAAATTTACGAAGTATATTCCGTTGCCAAAAGAAAGGTTGTATCGCTTTTTAATTTCAAAAGGGATGTATCGCCCGATCATGCGCGGAGAAAAGGAAATTAAAGAATTAGAGGAAAAGGAAATTTGGAAAGAATTGAGCCTGGAGTATGATAAACTGAAAAATTGGTTAAAAGGTCCAGATGTCCCTGTCTTTATTTTATTATCAGATTCCTATAATCGAACTGTACAAGAAGAGTATAACGGTAGGGCTGGATTATCTATGCGTCATGTTATTTTCTTATTCGTATGTGGGCGGAATTCGGTAGAAGAATTAAAAGTGTTATTGGCGCATGAATATCATCACATATGCAGGTTACATCAAATTGAGACGAAAGAAACAGAATATACATTACTTGATACGATGATTATGGAAGGGCTAGCGGAACAAGCAGTAACAGAAAGGTATACAGAAAAAAACAATGCACCGTGGACGGCGTATCTTTCAAAAGAAGAGGCTGTTTATTATTGGAAAAATGTTGTACATGAAAGAATAAGTATAAAACGAGGAACAAGGGAACATGACATCTTATTAAATGGCTTTCACTCTTATCCGAAGATGCTTGGCTATGCGCTTGGATTTCATATTGTCAAAGATTGTGTAACTTTGGAAGGAGAAGATACACTTTCTTTATTATCTATAGATGCAAAAGAAATATTGAATAAAGCAAATACATTTCATATATAAAAAAACAGGAATTCTATTTCCTGTTTTTTTAGTATTAATAGAAGAAAAAATAATAATTAGAATATATTTCCTCAAGTGGAATAAAGTTAAGCAAAAATGAACATAATGATTGGTACAAACAGTAGTGAAGTGAGGGGTAGTGAATGTTATATCTACATGATGTATGGGTAAATTGGTTTGAAGGTGAAGAGAATGGGTATAACGTTTGTCATTTTTACGAATGGCGGAAAGATGATACGATTGAGCTATTAGATCAAGTGCCATTATTAAAAGTAGATGCCACATTATATCATTACATCGAGAACGAATTGTTAGAGCTTCCGCAAAAAATGCTGGAAGACGTACATCATAAGGCTTATATTCGTAAAAATCATGAACGTTTGCAGCAAGAGTATTGCTTTGTTGTTACAGATGGGAAAGGCATTATTGCCATTGACACAATTGGTTACAATGTACCAATTCGCAAAAGTAGACTTATACCACGCCAAGAGCAGATGGTATATGAGATGGTAGAAAACGTACAAGCAGAAAAGTATGAGTTCCAAGTAGAAGAAACAGAAAAAGAACATCATATTTTATCACCATCGCCTTTCATTATGAATGGCTTGACTCGTAAAGAAAGACAGCTAAAACAATTATTATTTATGGCGTTAGATCAATTACATACAACGAAAAACACAGCAGAAATTCGCTATTGGTTCACAGAGTGGGATCCATCAGCATATGGAATGGTTCAACATATGGAATTTGAAGATATTTGGGCTAAGCTGTATGATGAAGCGAAAGCTGGCTGGTCTGATAAGCACGAACAATTATGTGAGCGTCTCGTAAAAGGACAGCCATTTTTTGAAAAGTTATGGGAAATGGAAAATGAGCAAAAGGTAAATTAAAAAACCGCCAATTGGCGGTTTTTTAATTTTGTAGTAATCTAGTTCCACCGAACATTCTAAACGAGCCGCTTCCACTTTATGTAGAAATCCAGCTCCGGCTCCTAGCCCTTCGCGTCTAAGAACCTTCCCCACGAGAAGGTAAAAAGCACCTTCTGTGGGAAAGAACCTTAGCCGTCAAGGCTAAGCAGTCGCCTCCGCTTTATGTAGAAATCCAGCTCCGGCAGCGAGCTCTTCGTGTCTAAGAACCTTCCGCATAAGAAGACAAAAAGCGTCTTCTATGCGAAAGAACCTTATCCAGTCAGAGCTGAACGAGCTGCCTCCGCTTTATATGTAATCTAGCTCCGGCTCCTAACCCTTCGCGTCTAAGAACCTTCCCCACAAGAAGGTAAAAAGCACCTTCTGTGGGAAAGAACCTTAGCCGTCAGGGCTAAGCAGTCGCCTCCGCTTTATATGTTACCTACGTTTTCTGCTTAGTCCCATTGCGTTTTCTACTTTGCGTAGTTGTTTGAATGCAACGCGGTTTGCTTTTTCTGCACCTTTGTCTAGGATTTCGTCTAGTTCTGGTGAGTTGATTAGTTCGTTATATTTGTCTTGGATTGGACGAATAGCTTCTACGACTACTTGCGCTAGGTCGCCTTTGAAGTCGCCGTATCCTTTTCCTTCGTACATTGCTTCGATTTCTTCAACTGTTTTTCCAGAGAATGAAGAGTAGATTGTTAATAAATTAGAGATACCAGGTTTGTTTTCCTTATCAAATTTCACAATACCTTCAGAGTCAGTTACAGCACTCTTAATTTTCTTTTCAATTGTTTTTGGCTCATCAAGCATACTAATCATTGATTTTGGATTTGGATCAGATTTACTCATTTTTTTCGTAGGCTCTGTTAATGACATAACGCGAGCTCCTACTTTTGGAATGCGAATTTCAGGCATTGTGAAGATTTCGCGGTAACGTTTGTTGAAACGCTCTGCTAAGTCACGTGTTAATTCGATATGTTGCTTTTGGTCATCACCAACCGGCACGATTTCAGTGTTGTAAAGTAAAATATCAGCAGCCATTAATGGTGGATACGTAAGTAATCCAGCTGGAACTGAATCTCTACCAGAAGCTTTATCTTTATATTGCGTCATACGTTCTAATTCTCCAACGTAAGCAACAGATTGCATGATCCATCCTAGTTGAGCGTGTGCTGGTACTTCTGATTGTACAAATAAAGTAGCTTTTTCAGGATCGATGCCGCATGCTACATAAAGTGCAGCAAGACTGCGGATGTTTTTACGAAGCCCGACGGGATCTTGAGGTACTGTAATCGCATGTTGGTTTACAATACAGAAATAACAGTCGTGTTCATTTTGAAGCTCTGTAAACTGCTTCATTGCTCCTAAATAGTTTCCAAGTGTAATCGTTCCACTTGGTTGAATACCAGAAAAGATAACTGACATAAGTAATTCCTCCTAAAATAGAATGCGTGATGTGGGGAAGAGAAGGCAAACAAAAAAGCCCATTCATCCCAAAAACTATAGGGACGAATGGACCGTGGTACCACCCTAATTATTTCACTACTGTGAAATCTCTCTAATCCATAATAACGTTTGGATATAACGCCAAAGCCTACTACTTTCGGTTCGGTTTGGTGCTCAAAAGCCCATTCCATACTGTACAATTACTTGTTCACACCAACCACAAGCTCTCTGAAATTGCCTCAATATGTACTCTTCTTTATCATCGCATACATATAAATTTATTTATTGTTACTTGAGCTCTTTTAATATGAAAGAACTAAAGTTTTATAACAAAATGTTTTGCTGATTATTATATCATATGGGATAGTGTTTGCAAACTACATCAAAATAGTAAAGCTAATGAGGGTCGAGAACAACCCAAGGAAGATACCTGTAATACAAATTGGATATGTCCATTTGAATGAATATGTTTTATAAATACGTTCTTTCTTATCTGTAGGTTCCTCGACTTCTTCAATTAAAGAGTCAATCTTTTTGTTCGTACCAAATACTCTTTGGAATGCGTAAATGGTTACATTGAAAAAACCATTTTGAAATATGTATAAAAAACCGCCGATAAGAATAAAAAACAGTGCAATATAAAACAAAATGTTGACAAAGTTCAACAAAAATTGAGATGAAATGAGGAATGCACCAATACTAGAAGCAATCATCGCTATAAAAATTAGTATACAAGTATGAAAAAAAACTTTATTCAAAATATTCCCCTCCGTCAAAATATTACTAGAATTATTATACTATAAAAGCTATAATAAGTACTAGGATTAATTTTTTGAAAATTATACGCAATTAAAGGTCTGATTTTAAGATGATGGTAGCGATGTTAATGTATCCCTTTACGAAAAATTAAAAATATAAATATTTTATTAAAAATTTTAACAAAAAAACAAAAAACTATATTCACAATTGTTATATTATATGTATAATGAAAATTGTAGAAACTTGGAGATTATTCTTTCAATTCTACTTTTTAACAAGTGAGGGTACAGGAAGTGCAATTAGGGGAGGCAACACAACATGAAGAAAAAGATACCGTTATTACTTGCATCAACTTTAACTGCAAGTATGTTGCTTAGCGCGTGTAGCTACCAAAAAGATGACGCAAAAGCAAAAGGGAAAGAGAACGCTACGAGTAGTAGTAACGGAAAACAGATTCTTAATTTAACAGAGTTATCTGAAATTCCGTCAATGGATGCATCATTGGCATCTGATTCTTCATCTTCTACAGCATTAAATAATACGATGGAAGGTTTATATCGTATTGGCAAAGATCAAAAGAGAATGCCTGGAGTTGCAGAAGATGTCGAAAAGCTAGATGATGGGAAGAAATACATATTTAAATTAAGAAAAGATGCGAAATGGTCGAATGGGGAACCTGTAACAGCTAAAGATTTTGTGTATTCATGGAAAAGAGCAGTAAATCCAGATACAAAAGCAACGTATTCGTACATTATGTTCGATATTAAAAATGCAGAGAAAATTCATAAAAAAGAATTACCTGCTGACCAATTAGGTGTAAAAGCGATTGATGATTATACATTAGAAGTAGAATTAGACAATCCCGTTCCTTACTTTATCGATTTAACAGTTTATCCAGTATTTTACCCACTAAATGAAAACTTTGTAAAAGCACAAGGGGATAAATTTGGTTTAGAGGCAAATACAACATTATATAACGGTCCATTCGTTATGAGTGATTGGAAACATGAACAAAGTTTCCAATTCAAGAAGAATCCTTCATATTGGGATAATAAAACGGTTAAAATCGAAGAAATCAACTTTAATATTGTAAAAAATACAGCAACTGATGTAAATTTATATGAGACAAACGCGATTGATCGAGCGGCTTTAACGTCTGAATATGTTGATAAGTTTAGAAAAAGCCCAGAGTTCCAAACAAGAAAAGAAGCAGGGGTTGCTTACTTAAGATTTAATCAAAGTAATCAGTACTTAAGTAATAAAAACTTAAGAAAAGCAATTTCAATGTCCTTTGACCGTGATAACATTGCAAAAGTTATTTTAAATAACGGTGCAATTGGAGCTTACGGATTTGTTGGAAAAGATTTCGCTGAAGGTCCGAATAAAAAAGATTTCCGAGCTGAAAATGGAAAGCTAGTTGAAACAAATCCAAAAGAAGCGAAAAAGCTTTGGGAAACAGCGAAGAAAGAGCTTGGAACTGATAAAATCGAACTAGAATTCTTAAACTTTGATAATGAAGATGCTAAAAAAGTTGGGGAATTCTTAAAAGGTGAGATGGAAAAGAACTTACCAGGTTTATCAATTAAAATTAAACAGCAACCATTTGCACAAAAAAATAAATTAGAAGATTCTCAGCAATATGATATTGCGTTTAGTATTTGGGGACCAGATTTCCCAGATCCAATCTCATATTTAGATATGTTTGTTACGAATGGTTCTCAAAATAAAACAGGGTATTCTAATCAGAAATATGATGAGTTAATCCTAAAAGCTAAAACAGATACAAAAGATTTACAAGCTCGCTGGGACAACCTTCTAGAAGTAGAGAAGATGTTAATTAAAGAGGATGCAGTTATCACTCCAATCTTCCAAAAAGGTTCAGCGTATGTAGTAAAAGGTGCCGTAAAAGATATTATCCCAATTAACTATGGTGGTAAATTAACTTACAAATGGGCATCTGTTGAACAAAAATAATCTTTTTTTTCCATCGTTTACAAGGGTATATGCCTATGATGGGCATATGCTCTTATTTTAAAAAAATAAAAGTAAGAATATTTTAAACTATCTTATTGCTTTTGAGAAAAACGGGGAGGTGCTTGATATGGGACGTTATGTATTAAAACGTTTCGTGTACATGGCTTTGACATTATTTTTAATTACTACACTGACTTTCTTTTTGATGAAATTACTTCCGGGTTCTCCGCTTAAAAACCAGGAGAAGCTATCACCGGCACAAAAAGAAATCATTCTTGAAAAATACGGATTGAATGATCCGGTACCAGTTCAATACGCACGTTACTTAGGTAACCTAGCAAAAGGTGATTTAGGGGTATCATTCCAGTATGATAACCGCCCAGTAACAGACATGATTGTGGATCGTATTGGACCATCAGCCCAATTAGGTTTACAAGCGATTATATTAGGAACATTTATCGGTTTAATTTTAGGTATTGTTGCCGCACTTCGTAATAATACGTGGGTAGATTATAGTGCAACAGTTATTTCGGTACTCGGAATGTCGGTACCATCATTCGTATTCGCCGCATTACTGCAATATTTCGTAGGGGTAAAACTTGGCTGGTTCCCAGTAGCATTCTGGAAAGGACCAGAGTTTACTGTAATGCCTACAATTGCATTATCGATGGGAGTTATCGCAACAATCGCACGTTTCTCTCGTGCAGAGTTAATTGAAGTTATGCAAGCTGATTACATTTTAACAGCGAAAGCGAAAGGAATTAGCCAAGGCGTTATTATTGTCAAACATGCACTTCGTAACGCGTTAATTCCAGTTGTAACAATTTTAGGACCAATGGTTGCGGCATTAATTACAGGAACACTTGTTATCGAGCAAATTTATGCTGTACCAGGACTTGGGGAACAATTCGTTAAATCGATTACTTTAAATGACTATACAGTTATTATGGGAACTACGATTTTCTATAGTGCGATTTTCATTTTAGTTATTTTCATTGTCGATATTTTATACGGAATTATTGATCCTCGTATTCGTTTAGCGGGAGGGAAAAAATGATGAAAGATGTACAAAAATTATCTCCAGATTTATTTCAACAAGCCAATCAAAATAATGTTGATAATGAAGTCATTGCCCGTCCAAGCTTAACGTTTTGGCAAGATGTAAGAAGACGTTTATTCCAACATAAAGGTGCGATGCTTGGACTTGTATTATTAGTTATCATTGCGCTATTAGCGATTTTTGGACCGATGGTAAGTAAACATTCGTATAAAGAGCAAGATTTAGGTCGTGCGAAATTACCACCAAAAATTCCAGTTATTGAAAATGTTCATTGGTTACCATTTGACGGTACAGATCAATATGGTGTTGACCAATATGAAAAACGTGATATTAAAGAGTACTTCTGGTTTGGTACAGATGATCTTGGCCGTGACTTATGGACAAGAACATGGGAAGGTACACGCGTATCATTATATATCGCTCTTTTAGCGGCAGCAATTGACTTAGTAATTGGGGTTGCATACGGAGGTATTTCAGCATTCTACGGCGGTAGAGTAGATAATATTATGCAACGTATTATGGAGATTATTAACGGTATTCCATACTTAATCATCGTTATTTTAATGGTAATCATTATGGGATCTGGTATTTGGTCAATTACACTCGCGATGGCGATTACAGGTTGGATAGGGATGTCGCGAATTGTTCGTGGACAAATCTTAAAGTTAAAAAACCAAGAATATGTATTAGCATCTCGTACATTAGGTGCAACAAATACACAATTAATTGTGAAACATTTAATTCCAAACGTAATGGGACCTATTATCGTAATGACAATGTTTACAATTCCATCAGCGGTGTTTGGTGAAGCGTTCTTAAGTTTCATCGGTTTAGGAATTCAGCCACCATTTGCGTCACTAGGTTCTCTTGTAAATGATGGTTATAAATCTATTCAAACGTATCCGCATATGATGTTCATCCCTGCGGTTGTCATCAGTATATTAATTTTAGCGTTTAACTTAATGGCAGACGGATTACGCGACGCGTTAGATCCAAAAATGCGTAAGTAAAAGAGGGGAGAGGCAAAGATGAAAACATTGTTAGAGGTAAAAGATTTACAAGTCTCCTTTGATACACATGCAGGTGAAGTACAAGCTGTACGCGGCGTTACTTTTGATTTGAAAAAAGGAGAAACATTGGCGATTGTAGGAGAATCTGGTTCAGGGAAATCAGTTACTTCTAAAGCGTTAATGGGATTAATTCCGAATCCTCCTGGACGCATTAAAAATGGTGAAATCGTATTTGAAGGTCGTGACTTAACGAAATTAACAGAAAAAGAAATGCAGCAAGTACGCGGTAAAGATATTGCGATGATTTTCCAAGATCCAATGACATCATTAAATCCAACGATGACAATTGGAAATCAAATTATGGAAGGTCTAATTAAACACCAAGGGATGAGTAAAGCAGATGCACGTAAAGTTGCTTTAGAATTAATTGACCTTGTAGGTATTCCAAATCCAGAAGCTCGTTTAAAACAATATCCTCACCAATTCTCAGGTGGTATGAGACAGCGTGTAGTTATTGCGATGGCGTTAGCTTGTAACCCAAAATTATTAATTGCCGATGAGCCGACAACAGCGCTAGACGTTACGATTCAGGCGCAAATTTTAGAACTTATGAAAGACATTCAGCAAAAAACAGAAGCAGCAATCATTTTCATTACGCATGACTTAGGTGTAGTAGCAAACGTTGCGGACCGAGTGGCAGTTATGTACGCTGGTAAAGTTGTTGAAATTGGAACTGTAGATGAAATTTTCTACAATCCGAAACATCCATATACTTGGGGTTTAATCGCATCTATGCCAAGTTTAGATGGTTCAGAAGATGAGTTATATGCAATCCCTGGAACGCCTCCAGATTTATTGAAGCCGCCGAAGGGAGATGCTTTTGCACCACGTAACCCACAGGCACTGAAAATTGACTTTGAAATGGACCCACCTTTATTTAAAGTAAGTGATACGCACTATGCGGCAACTTGGTTACTTCACGAGCAAGCTCCAGAAGTAAAACCGCCGGCAGTCGTTGAAAGACGCATTCTTCAAATGAAAGCAGGTGAACAACATGACTAAACAACGTGAGAAATTAATTGAAGTAAAAAATGTAAAGCAACACTTCGACGTGAGTGGTGGTGTTGTCAAAGCGGTTAATGATATTTCATTTGATATTTACCGCGGAGAAACATTTGGTCTTGTAGGAGAATCGGGTTGTGGTAAATCGACAACTGGAAGAACGATTATTCGTTTATATGATGCAACTGCTGGTGAAGTATTGTTCGATGGTGAAAATGTACATGGTAAGAAATCACGCGCAGAACTGAAGAAATTCAACCGTAAAATGCAAATGATTTTCCAAGATCCATACGCATCATTAAATCCTCGTATGACAGTAGGGGATATTATCGCAGAAGGTATTGATATTCACGGATTAGCGAAAAGTAAAAAAGAGCGCATGGACCGTGTTCATGAACTATTAAACACAGTTGGTTTAAATAAAGAGCACGCAAACCGTTTCCCACACGAATTCTCAGGTGGACAACGTCAGCGTATCGGTATCGCTCGAGCGCTTGCTGTAGACCCAGAATTTATCATTGCCGATGAGCCGATCTCAGCACTTGACGTATCGATTCAGGCGCAAGTTGTAAACTTACTGAAAAAGTTACAAAAAGAAAAAGGTTTAACATACTTATTCATCGCCCATGATTTATCAATGGTAAAATACATTAGTGATCGTATTGGTGTAATGTACCGTGGCCAAATCGTTGAGTTAACAACAAGTGATGAATTATATGCGAATCCAATTCATCCATATACGAAATCACTATTATCAGCGATTCCACTTCCAGATCCAGATTATGAGCGCAATCGTAAACGTATCGTATATGATCCATCACAGCATAATTATGGTAGTGAGGCACCAACAATGCGTGAAATTCGCCCAGGACATTTCGTACTATGTTCGGAAGCGGAGTACAAGAAATATAAAGAGATTTATCAATAAGAAAAAGAGCCATTCTTCTGTTATGGAAGGATGGCTCTTTTTCTACTATATAAAAGAATTGTATGCATTTGTCGGTCAGTCGATATATTTAAAGAATCGCCGATATAAATCTCATGTATCATTAGTGATATCCATATGCAAAATTACTGAACTTGAACAGAAACATTCTCCTCTTGTTCTTCAGGTTTAACAAGTGCATAACGCTCCCATGCTCTACTTTTCCAGCGGAAGAACATAATAATGGCACGTGTCCATTCGTCGATGGCGATTGCTAGCCAAATACCAACGAGCCCCATATCTAAATGAAAGGCGAAAAAGTAACCTAGTGGTAAACTCATTAACACCATAGAGAATGCACCGATTAAAACAGGATATTTTGCATCACCAGCTGCACGAAGCGAATTAATGATGACGATATTCATCGTACGTCCCGTTTCAAGTAGTACACTTAGTAAAAGAACACTTGCGCCTAACCCGATAATGTACGGATTATCTGTAAACAGTCCCATTAATTGTGTACGGAATGTAATAACGAGAGTGACCATACATAAAGTTACACCAATCGCCCATTTTACACTTTTCCACAAGCGTTCGTATGCTTCATCTTTTTCGCCACCACCAACGAGGCGGCCAATAATAATGGCTGTTCCCATACCAATTGCAATAGCGAATAAATAAGTGAACATAGAAATGTTCGTAGCGTATTGTCTAGCCGCTAACGATTCCGTTCCTAAATATGTTGCATAGTATAAGAAGACAATTTGACAAGCTTGATACATAACTTGCTCAAAAGCAGATGGAATCCCGATTTTTAAAATTTTCCCGATATATTCTTTTGATAAGGTGAAATAATATTGTAATTTTACACGATATTCCATAACGCGGTATAGTAACCAGAAGAAAACAATAAGCGCTATAAGTCGGCTGACAGCAGAAGAAATGGCAGCCCCTTGTACACCGAGCTCAGGGAAACCAAATTTCCCGAAAATGAGTACATAGTTTCCAGCGATATGAATCATATTCATTCCGAGTGAAATAAACATCGCTTGCTTTGTGAAACCGTGTACACGGATAATTGCGGCTAATGAGTTAATAATAGCTTGTAGGAAGATGGCTCCTCCGACGATAGATAAGTAGTTTTGCGCATACGTTAGTACATCGCCTTGTAAGTTCATTGCGAGCATCATATGTTTCGAAAATAAAAGAAAACCAGCGCTTATAACGAGCCCAACTATTAAATTTAATGTGACGGCTAATGCTGATATTTTAGATGCTTCCATAAAGCGTTTGGAACCGAGGTATTGAGATACGACGATAGCTGCGCCGTTCCCGATGACTTCTAGTACCAAAATAGCGATATGGAGGTATTGATTCGCTGCACCAACCCCAGATACAGCATCGTCTGATAATGCACTTAACATGAAAGTATCAGCGATCCCCATTAACATAAAAAGAAAAACTTCTAGAAAAATAGGCCATGTTAATAAGAATAAACTTAATTTCTCAGTAGGCCCGTTTTTTGCCTGAATTGCTGCCATGTCCGTCCCCTCTTTACCGATATCTATTTTTAGCAAAATGTATCGTAACATACTTTCTTAACCTTTGCACTCATTTTAGCCTACATATTTTTATTATGAAGAGAGTGCTATTTTATGATAAAAACAAAAGGATAATTATACATAAAGTATTATGAGATATAAAATTCATTTTTCTCTGATAATTTAGAAAAGTATAAAAAATATTGTTTTTAACACTTTAGTAAGAATAATCAGCAATATGAAACGTTTACAAAGATTTATTTTTTAACAGGAAATTTTAATGAAATAGAAATATAAATATACAAAAAATATATTTGTGTGTATAATATGAATTATTAGAACATATATATATTTCTTTCTGTTTGAAAATGAAAGGGCTAACATTTTTATGGAGGGTGGAAGTATGAAAAAAAAGATGCCAGTTTTTGTAGTATCAACAGTAGCGATGAGCATGATGTTAGGGGCATGTAGCTACCAAAAAGATGAACCGCAAGCGAACGCAAAAGGGGATAGCGGGAAAAGCGGTGCGAAGCAAGTTATTAACTTAATTGAAACGCAAGAAATTCCAACGATGGATCCAGCGTTATCAGCTGATGCAGTTTCTTCAAGAGTAATGGGTAATACGATGGAAGGCTTATACAGTTTAGGAAAAGATGATAAGCTAGTTCCTGGTGTAGCGAAGGAATTCCAAAAATCAGAAGATGGTAAAAAATATACATTTAAATTACGTGAAGACGCAAAATGGTCAAATGGTGATCCTGTGACGGCAAAAGATTTCGTATACGCATGGCAAAGAGCGATTAACCCAGATACAGCTGCGAAATCAGCGTACATTATGTATGATATAAAAAATGCAGAGAAAATTAATAAAAAAGAGATGAGTCCGGATCAATTAGGGGTAAAGGCGATTGATGATTATACATTAGTAGTGGAATTAGATAATTCAATTCCATACCTTGTAGATTTAATGGTATATCCAATCTTCTATCCTGTGAATGAAAAGTTTGTGAAAGAGCAAGGTACGAAGTTTGGTTTGGAAGCGGATACAACGCTTTATAACGGACCATTTACATTAAGTGATTGGCAACATGAACGTAGCTTTAAAATGACAAAGAGCGCGTCATATTGGGACAATAAAGAAGTGAAGATTGAAGAAGTAAACTTTAATATTGTAAAAGATACATCTACGCCAATTAACTTATATGAAACAAATGCAATTGATCGAGCGTCGTTATTAGCGGAGTTTATTGATAAATATAAAGGAAAACCAGATTTCCAAACAGTAGAAGATACATCTGTATTCTTCCTTCGTTTAAATCAAAAAGATCCAGCTTTAGCAAATAAAAATATTCGTAAAGCAATTTCACTTGCTTTTGACCGTAAGCCATTCGTGGATACATTATTAAATAACGGTTCTAAGCCAGCAACAGGATTAATTCCTGATAACTTTATTAAAGGACCAGATAAAAAAGATTTCCGTGCTGTAAACGGGGATATTGTAAAACCAAACGTGAAAGAAGCGAAGAAATATTGGGAAGCTGGTAAAAAAGAACTTGGTAAAAATGAAATCGAATTAGAATTATTAAATGAAGATGTAGAGTTATCAAAGAAAACTGGTGAATATTTAAAAGGTGAATTAGAAAAGAATTTACCAGGTTTAACAGTAAAAATTAAACAACAACCATTCGCACAAAAACTAAAATTAGAAGATGCGGGCGATTATGTCATGTCATTCTCTGGATGGAGTGCGGACTTCCCAGATCCAATTACATATCTTGATATGTTTGTAACAGATGGGTCACAAAATAAGATGAAGTACTCTAATCCAAAATACGATGAAATCATTATGAAGGCGAAAAAAGATGGAAGCGATGTAAATGCTCGTTGGAAGAACTTATTAGAAGCAGAAAAAATGTTACTTGATGATGCTGCGATCGTTCCAGTATATCAACGTGGTAGAGCATATTTACAAAGAGATTCAATTAAAAATATGTATAACCATAAATATGGCGGCGATTTAAGCTTTAAATGGGCGTCAGTAGAGAAATAAGAAAAAAAGCAGGTGATTGCCTGCTTTTTTTTAATACGTTCGTTTCTTATAAATGCCTTTTCCGCCAACTTGGTTCCAGCCAGATTGTACATCCAAACTTTTGTTAACAAACTTCATTTTTTCTTTTCCACCAAAGAGCTTTTCGCCGATGCTATTTGTAATGACACCAATCAATGCTGTTATTCCGATGATGAGGGCAGCAACCGTAATAAAATCAATAAAAAAAGCAATCATTTGAAAACTCCCCCTTTGCCTGTCTGTATGTTTATTGTATGAGATAAAAAATGAAAAAGAAAGAAATGTCAGAAAAATATTTAATTTACTTTAGAAATCGTGTAGACAGGAGGGAGGATATTTGTTAAAATAAGAACAAATGTTCCTTTTTATTCTCATTTGTATAGTCTTACATTTCTTAATTGATTTATCAAGAAAAAGTAAGAAAACGTTCTCTTTTTCATAGGGAAGATTATAGATAAATAACTATATATTATATGAAAAATCCATGAGAAGTGAGTAGTAAAAGGATTGAAAGTTATTGTTAAAGTACAGCTGAAGTGAGCGTAATCATGTTACATAGCAGTGAAATACACGGAAGAGTTTTCTCAACTAGCAGGAAATTTACTGTATATTTCTTGCAAAATCTATTGTATAATGATTATAGAAGTTACTTATTAAAAGTAATTGTTGTTTATTATAAGTTGTTGCTTACATGAAATGCGATTTTTGTACTTTTCAATAAGACAAGTTATCGCGAAAAATTGCTGAAGTTAGAAATTAAAACTGTATTTAGTACAGAATTTGTACTCTTTAAGGAGAGTGAGCTTTGTATGGTAACATTATATAGTTCTCCAAGCTGTACGTCTTGTAGAAAGGCGAAATTATGGCTAGAGGAAAATCATATTCCCTATACAGAACGTAATATCTTCTCAGATCCATTAACGATTGAGGAAATTAAAGAGATTTTACGTATGACAGAAAGCGGAACGGATGAGATTATTTCTACTCGTTCGAAAGTTTTTCAAGAATTGAATGTAAACTTAGAGTCTTTACCACTTCAAGATTTATATAAGATGATTCGTGACTATCCAGGGATTTTACGTCGTCCAATTATGATTGACGAGAAACGCCTTCAAGTTGGTTACAACGAAGACGAAATTCGTCGTTTCTTACCACGTACAGTAAGAACGTTCCAATTACGTGAAGCACAACGTCTTGTAAATTAATTATAATAATATGAAAACCTTCTACCTGTTATATAGTAGAAGGTTTTTTTTAATGTTTCACATTGCGTAATCGAACTTGTTGTACGATAAAGCCGATGCATAAAATAGTGAAAATGAACAAATAAGGAATGCTTGTAGTGAAACTTGGATTGTTATGAAAAAAGGTTGCGAGTCTGTCTTCATGTGTAACCATTTTTCCTGCAGTATAGGCAAGAATCGCTGCACCGCAATAAATGAGGAATGGAAATCGTTCCATAAGTATTAAAATAAGTTTGCTGCCCCAAATAATAATCGGGATAGAAATGAGTAAGCCGATTATAACGAGTAAAAATCTCCCGTGAGCTGCACCTGCAATGGCAATAACATTATCAAACCCCATAACGAGATCCGCGAAAACAATTGTCCGCACAGCTTGAAATAAAGTTGTTTTTCCTTGAATAGAAGAAAGATCGTTGCTATTATCGGTTAATAAATTGACTGCAATTAATGTAAGTAAAACCCCGCCAATCAATTGTAGAAATGGAATGTCGAGTAAATAGACAGCTAGTATAGTAAGGATGATTCTTAGTACAATCGCTAAAAGAGTACCGATCAAAATAGCCTTATTTCGTTTCGATTCAGGTAAATTTCGGCTAGCTAGTGCGATGACGATTGCATTGTCACCACCTAATACAACATCGATACCGACAATCATTAGTACGGATGTTAAAAACTCTAAGTCCATTCGTCTGCCTCCATTTATGATGTTTTAATAAGCGAACTATATGTATGTGATGAAGAAAGTTGTTGTTAAATAATCTCTTCTAATAGAAGTTTCACTTTATTACAGTGTACGGGGGAATGTGGAAATGTATGTCCAAATTTTTTGTAAGTAAGAAATCGCTATAATAATATATTTATGTAGTTTATCGAGTAAAGATAGGCATATAACTATTTTTGTAAAATAAATCGATTTTATTTCCATTCTGGAGAATCTTATCATAAAATGAGAGTACAAGAATCTATTGATTTGTCATATGAGTGGGGAATCCCTTCATAACAATTCTAAGCAGGAAGGGAGAGTTGTATTTTGGATATTGAAAGAATTAATGATCATACGATGAAATTTTTTATTACGTACATTGATATAGAGGATAGAGGATTTAATCGTGAAGAAATTTGGTATGATCGCGAACGAAGTGAAGAGCTCTTTTGGGAGATGATGGACGAAGCTCGTGATCATGACGATTTCTTTATTGATGGACCGTTATGGATTCAAGTGCAAGCAGTCGATAAAGGGATTGAAGTACTTGTCACGAAAGCAGAGCTTTCAAAGGACGGACAAAAGCTGGAACTACCGATAGGGGTAGACAAAATTATAGATATTCCTCTAGATGAAGGCATCGAATCATTATTCCAACAAGAATTAGTCGAAGAGGTAGAAGAACAAACAGGAACAAACTTTAATGAAGATGGTACGTTTGGCTTTTTAATTAAATTTAATGATTTTGAAGATGTCATTTCATTAAGTCATCGTCTTATCTTTGAAGATATAAAAGATGAGCTGTATTCATTTGAGGACCGCTATTATGTATATGTGGAATTCGATGAAGTGCTACATGATGAAGAAGAAATCGATCGTATTTTAAGTATTATTTTAGAATATGGAGAAGAATCAACTTTAACAATTCATCGTGTAAGTGAGTATGGAAAACAAATTGTGAAAGAGCATGCGCTTGAAACGATTCGCAATAATTTTCCTGCTAAAACGTAGGCCGATTTCTGTAGTATGAAATCGGCTTTTTATATGAAGAATAGGAAAGCTTTCTTAGTTAGGAGGTAAGAGATGAAAAATACGTTAAAGCTGATTTTCTTTATAATGCTATTGTTCGCATTATTTGTTTCGTTACGTATGTTTATTGATGTAGCATTTTATTCAGATGTGATTGGGATAAAAGATGTTTCGATTTTAGGTATTATTAGTATTTTATTTACAGTATCTGCATTTTTAATTGGTTGCGTTATTTTCTTAGAAAATCGCCATCCATCTAAAACACTTACATGGTTAATTGTTTTAGGAATTTTTCCGGTATTTGGTTTCTTTGCTTATTTATTATTTGGACAAAATTTTCGGAGAAAAAGAATGTTCCAAAAGAAGGCGTTACTTGATGAACAGGCGTTTTTACAATATAAAGGGCATGAAGATTACGAAGAACGAATTTTACGCAATCATAAGCATCAAGAACTGTTATTTCGTTTAGCGGATCGATTAGGAGCTTTAAATATTTCATTTCAAACTGAAACGAGGACATTAACAAATGGAGATGAAACGTTTCGGGCTATTTTAAATGGGTTAAAACGAGCGAAACATCACATTCATATGGAATATTACATTGTGCGTGATGATAAATTAGGAACAGAAATTAAAGATATTTTAATACAAAAATCGAAAGAAGGCGTTGTTGTTCGCTTTTTATATGATGCGGTTGGAAGTTTTAAGTTATCGAAATCGTATATTGAAGAATTAAACGATGCAGGTGTAGAAATGATTCCATTCTTTCCTGTGCGCTTTCCGATTTTAAACGATAAGATTAATTATCGAAATCATAGGAAAATTGTTGTGATTGATGGGAACGAAGGGTTTGTAGGCGGATTAAATATCGGTGATGAGTATTTAGGGAAAAATAAATATTTTGGCTTTTGGCGAGATACGCATTTGTATTTACGTGGTGAAGCGGTTCAAAGTTTACAACTTATTTTCCTTCAAGACTGGTTTTATATGACTGGAGAGGCTGTGCTAGCCCCTGAATATTTACAAGCAAAAGCAGTTGAGGGTGATCATTGGGGAGGAGTGCAGCTAGTTGCAGGTGGCCCCGATAATAAGTGGGAAACGATTAAGCATTTATATTTCGCAATGATCGCTTCTGCTCGGAAATCTATTTGGATTGCAACGCCGTATTTTATTCCGGATGATGATATTTTATCCGCATTAAAGGTTGCTGCACTTGCTGGTATTGATGTTCGTTTATTAATGCCGAGTAAACCGGATAAGCGTACTGTCTTTTACGCATCGAGATCGTACTTCCCAGAGCTTTTAGATGCAGGAGTAAAGATATATGAATACGAAAAAGGTTTTCTTCATAGTAAAATTGTCATCGTTGATTCTGATTTAGCTTCAATTGGGACAGCTAATATGGATATGAGAAGTTTTCATTTGAATTTTGAAGTAAATGCCTTTTTATATGATACAGATAGCATTCGAAAACTTGTTCAAGACTTTAAAGATGATTTAGAAGAATCAAGTGAAATTCATGGTGATCATTTTCATAAAAGACGTCTTCATAGACGAATTGTTGAATCAACGTACCGATTATTATCACCTTTATTATAAAAAGAGATGTCCGAAATTGGGACATCTCTTTTTTAAAAGGAATTTGTAACAAATTGTAGAATATAAGGAGCTGAAAGGGTGTGATTACGATATTTATCGCTAAAAGAGAAAACGGTGAAAAAATTCATTTACTCTATAATTGTAATGAAGAGCTTTTGCGCCGTATGCGTCAACAAGAACGATTCTTTTGTGTAGCTTGCGGAAAGGAAGTGCAAATGAAATTAGGGAAACAAAAAAGTTGGCATTTTGCTCATAAAAAAGTGGATTCATGTCTTGCCTTTTATGAAGCGGAATCAAAGTATCATATGCATGGCAAAGAATTGTTATATAGATGGTTCAAACGTCAAAACTTTCAGGTGGATATAGAGTACTACCTCCCAGAAATTAAGCAACGACCAGATGTTTTTGTAGAGAGGGCGGGTAGAAAAATTGCAATTGAATACCAATGTGCAAACCTCGCTATAGAGCAGCTGTACAAAAGAACATATTCGTATTGGCAAGCTGGTATACAGGTCATTTGGATCGTTGGTGGAAATCAATTGAAAAAGCAATCTGCATATTGGATGAAATTTTCCTCACTTATGGCTTTCTCCTTACAATCTTATCCTCAGCCACTTCTTATTTTCTTCTGTCCGAAACAAAAATCATTTATGAAATGTGCATTTGTCACTCCCTTTTCTACAAATGTTTTTTTCTCACATACTATATATTTACCAACTGATGCGACTACTTTTGAAATGCTTTTTTCTCCTGTTCCTTTCGGGAAAGAAAGATTGGGTGAAGAGTGGAAGAAGAGAAAGAAAAACTTTCGCCAAAATGCCTTACCGATTTGGAATTATAATTATAAGTCATTATTACGCCTCTTATATCAATTTAAATGTACCCCAGCGAGCTTTCCTTCTGAAATTGGTGTTCCACTCCCTTCTGCATTTGCTTTTCAAACAAACCCATTTATATGGCAAGCTTTTCTATATATGAAGTGTATAGGGGAGCTTGCAGTGGGAGAGTGTATTTCTCTTCAATACGTGTGTAGTTATGTAAAAAGGTATACGAAAAGGCGGATACTTCCGTACTTTTCGCAGCACATATGGAAAATGGCAGTTACTGAATATATGACATTTTTATGCTATATAGGTGTTTTACGTAAAGTGGGAACTTATACGTACCGAAAAATAAGGGATGCCGTGATGTTAAAAACAGAGGAGGAAATTATGAAACATGATGAGATTTGCTTAATACATGCGCTATCTTTATTTGAGGCAAATTTTAACATGAGAGGAGGAAAAGCGGATATAATAAAGAATGATTGTGAAGGAATTACATAAGAAAAAACGAATTGTACTTAAGTAGAGATATTTAAAGGAGGGCTTAAAGAATGTCTGAACAAAACAAAGCGAAAGCATTACCAGATCGCAACGAGATTGAAGAAGCAAGTACGTGGCGATTAGAAGATATTTTCCAAACGGATGCAGAATGGGAAAAAGAATTCCAAGCTATTAAAGAGCTATTACCGAAGTTAACTGAATTTAAAGGGAAACTTGGTGACTCTGCGGACAATTTACTTGAGGCATTGCAATATGAAGATGAAATATCAATGCGATTAGGTAAGTTATATACATATGCTCATATGCGTTACGATCAAGATACAACAAACTCTGTATATCAAGCATTAAATGATCGTGCAACAAATTTATATTCACAAGTATCTAGTAGCACAGCGTATATTGTGCCTGAAATTTTATCGATTTCAGAAGATACATTGCAAACATTCTTGAAGGAAAATAGAGATTTAAGTGTATATGAACATGCATTAGAAGAAATTACACGTCAACGCCCGCACGTATTATCAGAAGCTGAGGAAGCTTTATTAGCGGAAGCATCTGAAGTAATGAGTTCATCAAGCAATACATTCGGTATGTTGAATAACGCGGATTTAAAATTCCCATCTATTAAAGGGGAAGACGGAGAAGAAATAGAAATTACACATGGCCGTTACATTCAGTTTTTAGAAAGTGATGATCCTCGTGTTCGCAAAGATGCATTTAAAGCTGTATATGAAACGTACGGGAAATTTAAAAACACATTCGCAAGTACGTTAAGCGGAGCAGTAAAACGTAATAATTTCAATGCGCGTGTTCGTAAATATGATTCTGCTCGCCAAGCTGCACTGAGCAATAATAATATTCCGGAAGCAGTATACGATCAACTCGTTGAAACAGTAAATGACAACTTACATTTATTACACCGTTACATCGATATTCGTAAGCGTGCACTAGGACTTGATGAGCTTCATATGTATGATTTATATACACCACTTGTACCAGAAGTGAAAATGAATGTGAAATACGAAGAAGCGCAAGACCTTTTATTAAAATCTTTAAACGTACTTGGTGATGAATATGTTGATATTTTGAAAGAGGCATATGAAAATCGCTGGGTAGATGTGTATGAGAATAAAGGAAAACGAAGCGGGGCATATTCATCTGGTGCATATGGAACAAATCCGTATATTTTAATGAACTGGCATGATAATGTAAATAATTTATTTACACTTGCTCATGAGTTTGGTCATTCGGTGCATAGTTACTATACAAGAAAAACACAACCGCACGTATATGGTGATTATTCCATCTTCGTAGCAGAAGTGGCATCTACTTGTAATGAAGCGCTTCTAAATGATTATTTATTAAAAACGACAGAAGATAAGAAAGAGCGTCTATATTTATTAAATCATTATTTAGAAGGGTTCCGTGGTACTGTATTCCGTCAAACGATGTTTGCAGAGTTTGAACATATTATTCATAAGAAAGTACAAGAAGGACATGCTGTTACGCCAGACATGTTAACGGAAATTTACTATGATTTAAATAAGAAATATTTCGGTGACGCTTTAGTAATCGACGAAGAGATTGGATTAGAATGGTCTCGTATCCCACACTTCTACTACAACTATTACGTATATCAATACGCAACAGGATTTAGTGCAGCGACAGCTCTATCTAAACAGATTTTAGAAGAAGGACAACCAGCAGTAGAACGTTATATTAATGAGTTCCTAAAAGCAGGAAGCTCTGATTATCCAATTGAAGTGCTGAAAAAAGCAGGAGTAGATATGGCATCTTCTGAACCAGTAAAAGAGGCGCTACAAGTATTTGAAGAGAAATTAAATGAATTAGAAGCATTATTATTTGAAGAAAAGTAATGAAAAAAGACGAGGGATTGTATCCTCGTCTTTTTGTTGAATAGATTCAATGTCGATATTTGTCGGAGAGAAAGGTGGATTTCTTTGTTTTTTTAACTGAAAGGATAGTTTTACGGCTGATTTTTGAAATTAAAACCCTTTGAATCGTTTTTTATAATTGAAATAAGAGAGAGTGATAACGATGATTCCGAATAAAAGAGGTAAGGCAATAATTTTAGGAAAAGCTTGTAGTAGAGAGAGGATGTACAAGAAAAAAGAAACGATGACAGCTAGAAAGAGAAGGGCAATATAAGATTTTTTCATAAATAAACCCCCTAAATGACCTTTTTTATAGCTTATTCAAAAATGAAAACGTTTAGAATGTGACAAAAGTGTGAAATTCGACAAAAGGGGTTGTCATCTGACGTCGAATCTTGTAATATAATAAGCGTGAACGAATTCACATACAAACATATACCCCTTTGTTTGAACGTGAAAATTTCTCCCATCCCCTTTAATATTTTTATAAGCCGTAAAGAAGAAGACCTGGTGTTTACACCAGGTCTTCTTCTTTTGCTATCCATTTCCAATAACGTTCGCATTTTACTTCTATCATTTGTACTTTTCGTTTCAGTTGTAATTTTTTTAGTTCGCGCTCAATTTCTTGTTGCGGACAGTCATAAATAAATGCTACTTCTTTTGAAGATATAAATTGTGTTGCTTCTAGTAGCACTTCTAAAGGTGGTAATGGTTCTGGCTCAATTTCACATTTTACAAGTTCTTTCAATAATTGTACGTATACATCGTAGGAATAATTTCCAGCGATTTTAATACCTTCTTCATCTGAATTCGCATGAAAAAAGACGAGGGAAGGTATTTCTGTAATATGCATTTCATTCGTGAATTTCAAGTCACATTGGAAAGCTTTTTTTGCACTAGCAGAATGTAGATCTTTTTTAAATTCTTCTACATCAATATTGCTATCTTTCGCACATGCAAGTAATAGTTCGCAGTCAGGGTTTGATACATTTTCAAGGAAAATGTATTCTTGGAGTTTTCGCAAAAACTTCGAACCTGCTTTTCGGCCTTGCAACTCCGCTGCCTTAATTGCCATCGAAACTAAATATGGTGTTGACGATGCTTCTTGCATATGTACCTTTCCATCACATGAAAAACCTTGTAAACTGGTTGTCTTTTCCCACACAAATCGAATATTAGCAGGTTTATTCCATTTGTGTGAGGAAGCGTTCGTTCCATCCACTTTTCCTGTTACGATATGACGAATAGAGAAGTATTTCCCGTATTCAAGCCATAGTTTAATAATAAAAGGCTCAATTTCCCAGCAATCTTTACAAAGTGGATCAATAAATAAATATGCTTCTACAGACTTATGCTCGCATGCGGAAGGAGATGGCATATTTATATGCTTTGCTTCCTGCTTATCCATTACACTTCACCTGTTTCGTTTGGAGTATTAACCATATGCTGAGCGGTTAATGCTAAACGTTCAAAAACAAACTCTCTTATAGGACCATGAACTCCAGTATCATCCATTGCTTGCTCCATACATGATAGCCAAGCCTCTGCTCGTTTTGGAGTAATCTCAAACGGAAGATGGCGTGCCCTTAACATAGGATGACCATGTTCTTCAGTGTACAAATTAGGACCACCTAAATATTGTGTTAAAAATTGCTTCTGCTTCCTAGCGGTTTCTGTTAAATCTTCCGGGAAGATGGGAGATAAGTCAGGGTGTTTACTGACATAGGAATAAAATGTATCTACTAATATTGCAATGCATTGTTCACCGCCAATTCCTTCAAATGGTGTCATCGGTTGCTTGCTCATCCTTTATAAACTCCTTTTTCCATGAAATGTATATCTATTGTAGCAATGGAATGTTCGAGAGGGCAAATAAACAGCTTTCTCAAAGATTCTTTGCTTATTCTACGGGTGTAAACTTTTTTAGTGAGATGTATCCACTAGTGAAACATATTCACTAGTGGAATTTTCACTTTAGCGTGCTTTTTTTTGTTTGGCAAGGAAAAAGCGTTTTACTTTGTTATTTGTATGGCGAACAGGTATGTTATGTTGCGTTAATAAATGAATAAATGCAGCTTTTCCTGTTTCTTCATCTTGTACTTCAAATTCAATTTCATAATCATCGTGATTGTAATAGAAACTATGATCAAAGACAAGCGTTCCGCCTTTAAATAATGTTTCTGCTCTTTCTGTTGTTAAACTACCCATATATGTTAAAGCAGAAACAGGAATTTGTAATTTGTGTAATTGATCTACTACTGCTCCTTGAATGATTGTGTTTGTTTCCATCATCATTTTTGCTTCGTCTTCTGTTACGACTTGATGCGTTTCTAATAAACCGATTTCTGCAGGTTGTTTCAACGTTAACGTATAAGTTGCTCCTTTATGACGAATACGAAGTGCAGAGCCAGCTTCTTTTAACGAGAAGTCAGGTGTTTCAAAGTAGTGATTCACTTGTTTTGTAAATGCTTCAATAGAAAACGATTTACATAATGTATCGAATTCTTCTTTTGTAACGATATTTTTGAATTCAATTTCAATTTCTTGTGTCATTGTATAATCTCCTTTTGAAAAATAATTCTTTACACATTATCGCTTTTTCATAAATTTGGTTCAATGTTTTATTTGTTTGCGTCCATGTTATGATACAATAATACTGTTAAGTAAGACAGGAAGTTGAGATGGAGGAGTTAGAGCATGCAAAATAAAATCCAAGTTAAGAGCGTAGAAAAGAGAGAGAATGCTCTTATTTTTTGTGCGGAAAATAGTGAAATAGAGGTAAAGGAGTTAAGTGCGCGTAATCACGTACTTGTAGACTCAGACAATTTATCATTTTTATATATCTTAGAAAACGAATCATCTTTCATTTATGTAAGTATTCCGCACACATGCTGGGAAGCAATGCATGAAGCGATGAATAACGATGTGGTTATGTTCGTTCGCGTGAATGACATTGAAATGGAATTAGAAGGATTAAAAGAAGAAGTAGAATATTTAGTTGAAAATATTGAAGGTAATGCAAATTACGGAGAAGAACTAGTAACTGCTGTAGAAAAAGTATTTCTATAAGCAAATGGATTGATTTTGGTGGTGGTTGAAATGAATCGAAATTGGGAAGAATTTTTAGCACCTTACCACCAAGCGGTGGCAGAGCTGAAAGTGAAACTAAAAGGAATGCGTACTCAATTTGCAATGTTAACAGAGCATTCTCCAATTGAGTTTGTAACAGGAAGGGTAAAGTCGGTTGCAAGTATTATTGATAAAGCGGAGAAGAGAAATGTACCGTTAGACCGATTGAGAGAAGATATGCAGGATATTGCTGGGCTTAGAATGATGTGTCAATTTGTTGATGAGATTAAGCCTGTTGTAGAATATCTTCGAAAACGAAATGACTTTGAAATCGTGGAAGAACGTGATTATGTCACGCAAAAGAAAGATAGTGGTTATCGTTCTTATCATGTTGTCATTAGTTATCCTGTTCAAACGATTCAGGGTGAACAAAAAGTATTGGTAGAAATCCAAATACGCACGCTAGCAATGAACTTTTGGGCAACAATTGAGCATTCTTTAAATTATAAATATAGTGGACGTTTTCCTGAAGATATTAAAATACGCTTGCAACGTGCAGCTGAAGCGGCGTTTTTATTAGATGAAGAAATGTCTTCTATTCGTCTTGAAATTCAAGAAGCGCAAAAGGCTTTTTCAAGAAAGCAAGAAACGAAAGATTCCGAATCATAAACTAAAGGGTGTTGGGCGATGAAATTTACAATTATGTCAAAGGGAGATCAATCATCAGATACACTGGCAAGCACGATGAAAGAGTACTTGCTAGATTTTGGATTTATAATGGATGAACAGGAACCCGATATTGTAATTTCTGTTGGGGGAGATGGAACGCTTTTATATGCGTTTCATCGTTATTATAATCGATTAGATGAAACAGCATTTGTTGGTGTACATACAGGACATTTAGGTTTCTATGCAGATTGGTTACCGACAGAAGTAGAGAAATTAGTAATTGCAATTGCGAAAACACCATTCCAAGTGGTGGAATATCCGCTTTTAGAAGTGATTATTCGCTATGTGAATGGAAGTAAAGAGTCACAGTATTTAGCGATGAATGAGGCGACTGTAAAAAGTGCAGAAGGTACATTAGTAACAGAAGTAGAAATACGCGGAGAATATTTTGAAACATTCCGTGGAGACGGCCTTTGTATCTCTACTCCTTCAGGAAGTACCGCGTATAATAAAGCGCTTGGCGGAGCAATTATTCACCCATCTATTGAAGCGATTCAAATTGCAGAAATGGCGTCCATTAACAATCGTGTGTTTCGTACTGTAGGATCGCCACTCGTATTGCCGAAGCATCATACATGTGTGTTAAAGCCGGCTGCAGGAATGAACTTACAAATTACAGTGGATCATTTAACGATGGTTCATCAAGATGTGAAATCAATCCAGTATCGCGTTGCAAACGAGAAAGTACGATTTGTTCGTTTCCGCCCGTTCCCGTTCTGGAAACGAGTTCGTGACTCGTTTGTTGCAGATAAATAGAAAGGGTTATATATTTGAACAGATTTACATTGAAATGGGATATAGGGCTGGCTGAAGAGGGAACTTTAGTTAGGGAATTTTTGAAAACGAAAGGTATTTCTAAAGCCGCTTTAACGGATATAAAGTTTCACGGCGGGGCGATTGAAGTAAATGGTCAACATGCGAGTGTTCGTCATCAGTTGCGCGCTAGTGAAGAATTACGTATCTTTTTTCCAGTGGAGGAAAGAAGTGAAGGCATGATTGCAGAAGATATCCCTTTATGCATTATATATGAAGATGATGCGGTTCTTATCATTAATAAAGAGGCGAACATGTCAACGATTCCGTCTAGAGAACATCCGACAGGGAGTGTTGCCAATGCGCTTTTATCTCATTATGATAAGCAGCATCTTGCAAGTACAGTGCACATCGTAACACGTTTAGATCGTGATACTTCGGGGCTTATGCTTATTGCAAAAAATCGTTTCGTGCATCATCTTTTATCGAAGCAGCATCAACAAAAAGCTGTGAAACGAACGTATGAAGCAATTGTTCACGGAAAGATTGTAGAACGAGAAGGAATGATTGATGCACCAATTGGTCGAAAACCTGATAGCATTATTGAGCGAACGGTTTGTGAGGATGGACAAAGGGCAGTTACTCATTTTAAAGTAATTGATAGTACATATCATAAGACACATGTAGCGCTTGAGCTTGAAACAGGAAGAACGCATCAAATTCGTGTGCATATGGCTCATATAGGACATCCATTACTTGGTGATAGCTTATATGGAGGGAGAAGGGATGAAATGAAACGGCAAGCACTTCATAGTAAATCTTTGATGTTTTATCATCCTATTTTAGAGAAAGAGATGTCTTTCACTATAAAGCTTCCAAGCGATATGCAAGAGGTGTTGCGGCATACTTAAAAAGGGAACAAAATTCTTATATTATAAAGAATTTTGTTCCCTTTTTTCTTAGCGGAATAATATTAAAATTTGGTTTTCACCCGTACGCTTTATAACGAAAAATCCACTTTCGGCTTTTGTAGCAATGCCATTGTCATTTGGACGACAATACCCATGTGCTTCGCAAGTGCCGTCATCACGTACTAACATTTGTCCAATTAATCCGACAGGAAGCCATTCGGCGCGATCTTTTCTTGCTACATATTTGCAAGTTGGATCCCATTCTGTATTTAAAAGAGGTTGTATTTCTTCTGTTTCCGTCCATACATATTGACGTTTTCCAAAGTTATCTGTTTTATAACGTTTTTGCCAACTTAAAGCCCCGCTATTTCCTATAAGAGCAGGGGTTGCACTAGATATTCCTAAAATGAATGAATCGTGTGAAGTAGCTATCCGAATTTTTTCTTCGCTACTAAATGTAACGAAATAACCGACATCAATAGGGGTAGGATCTTCTGTTTCAAACATTTGTGCAAAATCTGTTCCGCTTGCATTGTAAGACGCGCCCTCAATGTACATTTCTCCATTATGGGCAAGCCATTTAGCACCGATATTATGGTCGGTGTCGTTTAAACCATTTGCAATAAACCAAGAATAAGCTTCTTCTGCAGTGCCGAAGCGCCCCATAATATGGCTACCTGCAAAATGAGCTGTTGATGTATGATGACCTTCCGCATGAGAAGAGGATCCGTTAGCGATAGTTGCGGTTCCTTCTGCGTGTGCTGCTTCGCCTAAAGCAATCGTCTGTTTACCCTCTGCATGAGAATAAGCTCCGCCTGCTGTCGTTTCACTTCCCTCACTATGCGAACTATGTCCAGTTGCTTTTGAGTTTGATCCTTCTGCATGAGAGAAAGAACCTTTTGCATGTGTTAATAAGCCTTCCGCATGTGCTGCCATGCCCTCTGCATGAGAGTGAAGCCCTTCCGCATATGCATATCGGCCGCCTCTTTTAACTTTTGTATTTTCAGGTGTAGGTGTCTCAATTATGAGCGGTTTTTCAATTTGTATATCATTCGATGAAGCTAATGCTTCTTTTATTTTTTTTACTTTGTTTATAATAGCAGCTGGAATTTCTGGTTCCACTTTTTTATTCACTGCTACAGAAATATTTTCTTCCGTCTTTTCTTCTGTTTGGTTAGAATGTAGTATCTGTTCATCTTGATTTGAAAGCTGTTTATTTTTTTGTTGCATCTTTATTTTTCTGCGATCGATTATGCGGCTCATCACAGCATTTTCTAAAGAGACATATGTTGGTTTTACTTTGCTTTTTTTTGATGACTCTTGTTCTTCCAATTCTTCTATCGCTGCAGCCCGAATACTACACCAGTTGTTAATTCCGTACATGGGCAGATATAAAGAGGGAATTTTTCTTTTTTGTTTAGAAGATTTTTTCTTCATTCTGTCACCTCCTGCGACATTATATGTAGGGTAATTAAAAAAAGATGCACTTTATTGCATCTTTTTTTAATTACTTTACCTAGTTTTATATGAAATCTGGTTAAATAATACGATAATCTTTCGCTAAGTAAGGTAGTTATGAAATTGGACGGAATTTCTCAGCGACAAAAGGTAAAGAAGAAGGGACAGAGATAGTCTCCATTTCAGGATAACGTAATCCGGTTAATTTGCCACCAAATACAGCGCCAGTATCAATATTGACTGTCTGATTGATAAATCGAGGTTCTGCCACTGGTGTATGTCCATATACAATCCAAGCTTGTCCCTTGTATTCTTGTGCCCAATCGCGACGGACAGGTGAGCCATCGGCATGCTTTTCTCCTGTAATATCGCCATATAATACAAAGGTTTGTACTTTTTTATCTTGTCTACCTATGTAATCTTGCCGAATTCCAGCGTGACATACGATTACTCTTTTTTCATCTAGAATGTGGTAGAGCGGTGATTGTTCATAAAGAGTGATAAACTTTTCTTTTATAATGTTTTGCTTATGAGAAGGAAGTGCCTCATATTCAGCAACAGTTGTTTCAAGTCCGTGAGCGACTGTTACATTACGCCCAAGGAAAAATCGATATAGTTTATTACAGTGATTTCCAGGAGCGTAATAAGCTTCTTTTTTATGTATGACAAGTTCCCATACAATTTCAATCATACGTAATGAATGAGGACCACGGTCTGTAATATCGCCAACGAATGCAAGTTTACGTTGGTCAGGGTGAACTGGTAGACCGCTACTCCAGTTATATCCTAGCTTCTCCGTTAAATTTTGAAACTCTTGGAAGCATCCATGAATATCTCCTATAATGTCATATTTCATATTTAAACCTCCATCGTATTTTTCATTAGTATATCTAAAAAAGTATAGAGATAAAAATATAGCGGATTTGTGTTGTTCATTTAAACATAAAGATTTTCGTTCTTGAGCGAACATTTAAAATGAACCCAATTGCAATCATGTATGTAAGTAGTGAACTGCCTCCGTAGCTCATAAGAGGTAATGTTATCCCTGTAATGGGAAGTAATCCAATTGTCATCCCGATATTTTGAAATACTTGGAAAGTAAACATTCCGATTGTACCAGCGCAAATGTAACTACCGAAAGGGTCATTACTTTCTAAAGCAATATGAATCATTCGAAAAATGAGTAAGAAAAAAAGAGAAATAATGACACTTGCGCCTAGAAATCCAAATTGTTCAGCGACATTAGTGAAAATAAAATCTGTATGTGGTTCTGGAAAATATACTTGTCCATTTTCCCACCCTTTTCCTTGCATTTCTCCGGATCCAGTCGCTAAGAATGCTTGTCTTAATTGATAGCCTTGTGCATCATATTTGTAAGGTGCTAACCATCCGTAGAAGCGATTTAATTGATATTCTTTTAAAATGTGTGCTTTAAAGAAATCTGTGTGAGTAAAAAAAATATATATTAATGTAAATCCAGCAACGAAAGTACCTGAAACTAATCCGAAAATAAAACGCCATCGGATGCCAGAAACTAGTATCATTGCTGCAAGCATCGCTGAAATGACCATTGTGTTTCCTAAATCTGGTTCTTTTGCAATAAGTAGTAGTGGGGGCAAGCTTGTCGCAAATATTTTTCCAAGTAGTAAAAAATCGTCATGTATCGTTTGGGAAAAATATTTCTCATTATGATTTGCTATAATTCGTCCAATGACGATAATTAAAAATAATTTCATAATTTCAGAAGGCTGAAAATTTCCGATGCCTGGGAGCCTGTACCAAGCGGTAGCGCCTTTAATTGTAACGGCACCTGGTACTTGAAGTTCTAGTCCAATAAGTAGTACCATTGCAAAGCTGTACAAATACCAAGCAATTTTTTGATAACGATCGAAGTCGATAATCATAATAACACCAATGGCTATAAATCCAATGAAATACCATTGGATTTGCTTTAGTACAAAATTGACGTTTTGTAAAAATGGTGGTAAAGAGGCTTGTGCACTTGCAATAGCACAACAACTAACAATCCCAATGGCAAATAAAATAAATAGTAATACGTAGTCTATTTGATATTGAGAATTTGGATCTTTCAATGTAGGTATTCCTTTCTACTGCTCTTTATAGTAATGGATTTTATCCCGCATTAATGGGCAGTAAGACCCCCACCTCAAAATTCAGGAAAAGCGAAGAAGTTAGGTGGGGGATCAACTGCCCGTAAAAGCCCGATTGGTGAGGGCTGATTAAAGTTTCACTTTATAGTATGAGAAAGAATGTATGAACTATACGAATGATTCACATATAGTCCATACACTTTTAATTTTGCAGAGTAGTTTAATTGTTTAACTCTTTAATAATTATATCCAAACAATGGGAAAGACGTACATGTGCGTCAGGAAAAATATCTAGTTGATGAAGATAGTATTTTAAGGAACTTTTACACCATTGGTAAGCGCTAAGTAGAGCTGCTCTATAATCCAAAGGATTTTGTAAAAAGCCATATTCTTTTGCTGTTATAACAAGGTGTGTGAAATCTTCACAACCTTGAAGGAGCTTATTGTGTATTTGTTGTCCAGCATGGTAGCGAAATTGACTTAAAGGCTCAGAAATGTATATTGCATTTCCTTTAGAAAGTAAAGAAATCCATGAGGCCATATCAACACTACAAGAATAATGTCGCTCTTTAAGGGTACCAAAGGGCTCAGTGAGCAATCCTTTTCGAAACAAAGTAGTCGTAGGCTCACCGATAATGTTGTGCCCGCCCTTTAACATCCAATTACCTAAAAATATCCCGTTTAATGGGGTGTCTTCACTATATAACCTTTGTGTTGGATGGGAATCACCTATTAGATTTCCATGATCATCAATACGTACTCGATAAGAAGTAACAAGAGCGAGATTTTTATTGGAATCTTGCTCAAAATAGGCCATCATTTTTTGTATTTTATGCTTATAAAACACGTCATCGTCCATTAAAAAATTTATATACTCACCATTTGATTTTTCTATGAGCATAAGGTCATTGTAAAATTGTCCTAGAGTAGGGATATTTCGAATGTATGTTATATTTTTATAATTTGGTAAGTATTGTTCGCGTATTAAAGTTGCTGTTTCATCATTTGTACTATCATCTCCGATGATGATTTCAATATTTGAATAAGTTTGTGCCAATGCACTTTCTAGAGCAATTTTGAAATAATGGGGCCGATTATAAGTGGGAATAAGGATGGAAACGAGAGGTGGATTTTTTTCATTCATCATACATAACTTCCTTTCAGAAGCTTTTTTTTGTAAGAACAATATCTTGGTAACTTGTATATTCCTGTCTGCCGCACCATAAACCGTAATGCGGCTTATTGATTATTTCTAGGCCGTACTTATTCAATAGATTGCAAATATCTGTCTCAGGATAAGCAACTGCGAAATTCGGAATATCTTTATTTACAACGTAGCAATTTTCGATTCGATGATAAAAACCTAATGTACTTTGTCCTGCATTTAAATAATAAGACGATTCAGGGTTTATAAGAAAGAATGTAATGAAACATCTCCCGTCTTTTTTTAATACACGTACAATTTCAGATACGTAATGTTCTAATTCTTTTGGGAGAAGATGCGTAAATACAGAAGTTAAAAAGATAAAATCGAATGTTCCGTCTTCATAGGGAAAACGATATTGAGAGGCATCTTCTTTTCCTTCCGGATTATAGAATTGATTGTATATGTCAACATGTTCAAAGTGAAAATTATTACGCATAGTTGAAATGTTATTTTGACACCAAGTAATTCCATCTTTAAACAAATCAAATCCATAATACGCTCCATCATCATTTAAGTAATTCATTAATGGTACAGCCATTCGGCCGACGCCGCAGCCTACATCTAATACTTTTTCATTTGATTTTAAAGCGCCAATTTGAATGAAATGCTTTAGGAACTCTTTTCCAACCTTTTTAAAGTCGCCACCTACATATTGGACGAGTTCAGGAGGGGGGAGTAAAGTCATTTCTTTGTTAAATTCGCTCATGAGTATACCCCTTTCTTATGTGAGAATATGCAGTAACTCTATTAATGAAATTTTCAATTTGTAGTGAGAGAACACAGGAAAACAATTGTTATATGTAAGGAGATTCCGAAAAAAAATACTTAATTGGATTAAAAGTAAGAGAAGAATGAGTGAAAATGGAATCTCCTATAGATTAAATCTTTTTTATTCTTTTCTCCAATAAACGCCAAATACATCAATTTTAGTAATAGGGGCTTTTAAATTCCGTTGATTTCTAAAGTCTGTCACAGCCTCAGCGCATGGTGGTAGCCCGTAGTCATCGATAATTATATAGCCACCTTTAGAAACTTTATCATATAAGTTCACGAGACCATCCATGGTGGATTCATACATATCACCATCAAGCCGTGCAATTGCTATTTTTTCAATTGGTGCTGTTGGTAAAGTATCTTTAAACCAACCTTTTAAAAATTTCACTTGATCATTTAGTAAATCATATTTTTTGAAATTCTCTTGTACTTGTTCTAAAGAGACGCGTAAGTAATCGAATGTGTGTAAATAATCACCGTAATCTTTTGGATATTGTTCTAGATTCGGTGCTGGCAAACCTTCAAATGAATCTGCGACCCACACATTACGATCCGTAATGTTGTTTGCTTGTAAAAACCCATTCATAAAAATGCATGATCCTCCGCGCCATACACCTGTTTCAATAAAATCACCTTCTATATTTTCACGAACAACGGTTTCCATCGCCTCTTGTAATTGGTTCATACGTTCTCGACCAATCATGCTATGTGCTGCTCTTGGCCAATCCATTCCATCATGACGTTCACTTTTTGAGACATTTGGTTTTACAATTTTTAAGTTATGGTTTTCGGCATATTGCTTAATGAATAAAGGGAGAGGGACTGTAACTGGTTCGAATTCTAGTTCTTTCGAAATATGTAGAGATGCGGGTAAGTATGCCTCATATTCTAACCATATTTCAAATAAAATTGTCTTCTTTAGCAATTCGAGATAAAGCTGAACAGCAGATTTACTTTCCATATTTGTGCCTCCTGCAAAATGTCATACAACAATATGATTATGTAGGTACTGAATGTTTCATGATTGAATTTGAAATTGAAAAAGCAGTAAAACTGATATCAGTTTTACTGCTAAGTAAAAAATTAAGCAACTTTTTCAATAATAATGGATGCACTCGTGCCAAGAGCTAATGATAGCCCAAGCCCTGTAACAATTACTTCAACTAATGATGGAGTTGTCGTAATTTGCGTAATTGCTTGAATAACGATAGGTGCTCCGAGTGAGATTAAACTTGATCCAGTACCTGGTACAGGTACTCCATTCACTTGGATTGTAAGACCTCCTAATAGACTTGCTGTTGCAGTGTTAGCGATAACGGTGATTTTATAGAATCCAGTTTCACTAATTACGAAAGTATCAGCATCTAATTGAGAAATTGCTGTACCAAACTGAGATCCAACAGTATTAAATGGTACTGGATCATTAATTCCTAGATCTAAAGAAATCCCACCGGAGTTAAATGCGTATAGTCCTGCTGGAAGTCCTAGTCCGGATGGTCCAGTCGGTCCCGTAGGTCCAGTCGGCCCAGTCGGCCCCGTAGGTCCAGTAGCCCCAGTGTCACCAGTTGGCCCCGTAGGTCCAGTAGCCCCAGTGTCACCAGTTGGCCCCGTAGGTCCAGTAGCCCCAGTGTCACCAGTCGGCCCCGTAGGTCCAGTAGCCCCAGTGTCACCAGTCGGCCCCGTAGGTCCAGTAGCCCCAGTGTCACCAGTTGGTCCAGTCGGTCCAGTCGGCCCAGTCGGCCCCGTAGGTCCAGTTGGCCCGGTAGGTACAGTCGGCCCCGTAGGTCCAGTCGGTCCAGTTGGCCCGGTAGGACCAGTTGGAAGGGTAAACGGTGGTATCGGTGGTAATGTAGGCCCTACAAGATTAGGGTCAAATGCACTAGCTGATAAAGATTCATCGGGATTTAATCCA
This sequence comes from Bacillus cereus group sp. Bce019, assembly GCF_051781745.1. Classification (NCBI taxonomy): domain Bacteria; kingdom Bacillati; phylum Bacillota; class Bacilli; order Caryophanales; family Bacillaceae; genus Bacillus; species Bacillus cereus group sp. Bce019. The sequence goes on along the minus strand of NZ_JBPWJX010000005.1, from coordinate 155,504 downwards.
TTTGAATAATTATTATTTGACATAAATTCACCTCCATAAAGCGTTCATTATATAGTAGATGCAAAACCGAAAGAAAATGACACGGACATTTGAATTATTGAAAAGAAATCTAAAACTACTTGAACAATTTAAAAAAATGGAAAGTTTAGTATGTGTATAACATATGATTGATTTGGAAGAGGGTGATTATGTTGAACAAGCAAGGAATTACAATTAGTTTATGTATGATTGTTCGAGATGAGGAGGAGACAATAGCACGTTGTTTAGACACAGTTGAAAAAATTGTGGATGAAATTATAGTAGTTGATACAGGTTCCGTCGATCGAACGAAAGAAATCGTAGAGAAATACACTTCTAACATATATGATTTCCAGTGGATCGATGATTTTGCAGCAGCAAGAAATTATTCTTTTTCAAAAGCGACGCAAGAGTATATATTGTGGCTAGATGCAGATGACGTATTATTAGAAGATGCTCAAGAAGCATTGAAACTTTTAAAAAGAGAATTAGATCCTAAAATTGATGCTGTTTCGATGCCTTATCACCTTGCAATGGATTCTAACGGGAAACCTTTATATTGTACAAAAAGAAATCGACTTGTAAAGCGTGAAAAACAATTTCAATGGTTTGGAAAGGTTCATGAGTATTTAGCTATTTCTGGTGAGGTTTTTAGTAGTAATGTTGCTATTACACATAAAAAAGAAAAAAAAGTAACAGATCGTAATTTGAAAATTTTTCAAAATACTGTAGCTGCAGGTGAAGAATTAAGTCCGAGAGATTTATTTTATTACGCAAATGAATCTACGGATAACCAAAAATATGATGATGCAGTTCTTCTTTATGAAACATTTCTTAATCAAGACGAAGGATGGTATGAAGAAAAAATTTATGCATGTGGTAAGTTAGGAGATTGCTATGCGAAGCTCGGAATGTGGGAGAAGGCAATCGAATCTTGTGTGAAGTCGTTTCGGTATGACGTCCCTAGAGGAGAAAATTGTACAAGAATAGGATATATATATATGGAACAAGAAAAATATAATGAAGCGATATTTTGGTTTAAACTTGCAACAGAAGTACCGATGGCAACGGAAAGTCCTTTCCATAGTCCAGCTAGCTACACATGGCTACCCTATTTACAAATGTGTATTTGTTATAGCAGGTTAGGAGAGCAAGATAAAGCGTATTATTACAATGAATTAGCAGCTTCTTATGTTCCGAATAATGCTGCAATTGAATATAACCGTAAATATTTTCGGGGGATTTTTGATAAACCATATAAAGAGTAATGGGTTTCGTTTTTTAGAAATGATGTATCTTTATTCTAACTCTAATAGATTGGTTATATATTAGAGTATCAGTAACGTAACCAATATAAATAAAAGATTTTATACTGCTATTTGTGGGCTAATAATCAGTAGGGGATGAACAAAATCTGCACTTTATAGAATTCATATGAGATTTATATTTCAAATTCAAATTGCATAAGGAGTGTGTGAAATGAATCGTGAAAAAAGCTCTTTATATGAAGAAAAATCCGAACATTATTATAATGCAGCAAATCCGAATTTATTGAAGCATATAAAAAAGGAATGGAAAGAAGTTCTTGATATTGGTTGCTCGAGCGGTGCATTGGGAGCAGCTATTAAAGAAAACGGCACACGTGTATCAGGAATTGAGGCATTTCCAGAGGCAGCAGAACAAGCGAAAGAAAGACTTGATCATGTTATTTTAGGGGATATAGAAAAAATAGAACTTCCTTATGAGGAGGGGCAATTTGATTGCGTCATATTTGGAGATGTATTAGAGCATTTATTTGATCCGTGGGCTGTGATTGAAAAGATTAAGCCATATATAAAACAAAATGGTGTAATTTTAGCAAGTATACCGAATGTTGCTCATATTTCAGTATTAGCGCCTTTACTTGCGGGAAATTGGACGTATACAGAATATGGTTTATTAGATAAAACACATATTCGTTTCTTTACATTTAATGAAATGCTAAGAATGTTTTTAAAAGCAGGATATGTTATTAGTAAAGTAGATCGTGTATATGTTGATCATAAAATGTATGAACCGCTTATTGAGGAGCTATATGGAATTTGTAAAAAATATCGTCTTGGAAGTGGCTTCATGGCTGAGACAGTTGTATTTCAGTATATTATTGAAGCTGAAAAATCACAATTATGAGTGCTGCAGACAAAACAATATTATTTGTTACATGTATAAATGATCGGAAATTGTATGCAAACTGCGTGCGACATATATTGCAATTGTTAGTACCGCCAGGGTATATTGTCCAATTCATGCCGATTCGAAATGCGAAAAGTATGACGAGTGGATACAATCAAGCCATTTCGCATCCAGCGAAGTATAAAGTTTATTTACATCAAGATGTTTTTATTATAAATAGGGCTTTTTTATATGGATTACTTCAATTATTTGAGGAACATGAACACCTTGGGATGATCGGGATGGTTGGAGCGCAATATGTTCCTCCGACTGGTGTATGGAACGAAGGGCGTGGCATTGTAGGAAAAGTCATTGGTTATATGAATGATTTGTTTTATATGGCAAGTTTAGAACAACCGTATCATGAATCAAAAACATTTATTCCTGTAGAATGTATTGATGGTTTATTAATGGCGACACAATATGATGTTCCGTGGCGAGAAGACTTATTTGACGGATTTGATTTTTATGATGTATCTCAATCATTTGAATTTAGAAAAGCAGGATATACAGTCGGTGTACCTGTACAGCGCGATGCTTGGTGTATCCATTATCATTTTGATGTGAATATGACGAACTATGAAAAGTATCGGAAAATATTTGTGGAACACTATATGTCAGATGTAAATAAGGAAGAATAAAAGGGGGGACAAAAATGAAAGATCATACAATATTAGTCGTTGTTTGTGTAAATAATGAGGAGCTTTTCAAACAATGTGAGAGCCAAATAAGAAACATTTTTGTTCCCCCAGGTTATGTCGTGCAAATTTTTCCGATACGAGATGCACAAAGTATGGCAAGTGCATACAACCGAGCCCTTTCATATCCAGCGAAATACAAAGTATATATACATCAAGATACATATCTTATTAATCGAGACATGTTTTCTACACTTATATCTCTTTTTAAAGAAAATGAAAAGCTTGGTTTAATAGGAGTCGCTGGGGCTCAGTTTTTACCGAATAACGGGATATGGTGGGAAGGAAAAAATTTAGTAGGGAAAGTGATTGAGTATAGAAGACGGAATTATCAATTATTAAATTTAGATCAGGTTTTTTATGGTAATCAACCATTTTTGTCAGTTCAGGCAATTGATGGCTTATTCATGGCAACGCAGTATGATATTCCGTGGCGAGAAGATTTGTTTCAAGGGTTTCACTTTTATGATGTGTCACAGTCTTTAGAGTTTCAAAGGGCTGGTTATTTAATTGGTATCCCAAATCAAGCAAATTTATGGTGTATTCATTACAACGGGGATGAGTTTGATGCGGATACATATGAGAAGTACCGGAAAGTGTTTGTAGAACATTACAAAGATATATTATCTCCATCATAAAGGAGAGATGCAAAGTGAAAGGGATTATTTTAGCAGGTGGTACTGGATCGAGATTATATCCAATAACGAAAGTAACGAATAAACACTTACTTCCTGTTGGTCGGTATCCGATGATTTATCATGCGGTATATAAGTTAAAACAATGTGATATTACAGATATTATGATTATTACAGGTAAAGAGCATATGGGGGATGTTGTTAGCTTTTTAGGAAGTGGTCATGAATTTGGAGTATCCTTTACGTATCGTGTGCAAGATAAAGCGGGCGGGATCGCACAGGCGTTAGGGCTTTGTGAAGATTTCGTCGGGAATGATCGTATGGTAGTTATATTAGGGGATAATATTTTTTCAGATGATATTCTTCCGTATGTTGAAGAGTTTGCAAATCAAGAAGAAGGTGCGAAAGTGCTATTGCAATCTGTAGAAGATCCCGAAAGATTTGGCGTAGCACATATTCAAAACCGAAAAATAGTTGAAATTGAAGAAAAGCCGAAAGAGCCGAAAAGTTCTTATGCGGTTACGGGAATTTATTTGTATGATTCGAAAGTCTTTTCTTATATTAAAGAATTAAAACCTTCTGCACGGGGAGAACTTGAAATTACAGATATAAATAATTGGTATTTAAAACGAGGGGTACTTACTTATAATGAAATGAACGGCTGGTGGACTGATGCGGGAACTCATGCTTCGCTTCAAAAGGCGAATACGTTAGCGCGTGATATTAATTTTGGGAAACAGTTTAACGGAGAATAGGTGAGAATATGAAGGTTGTAGAAACAAATTTTACCGATGCAAAATTGTTAGAACCGAGGTTGTTTGGAGACGAGCGTGGCTTTTTTTCAGAGAGTTATAATAAGCAGGTGCTAGAAACATTAGGGATAACGTATTCATTTGTACAGGATAACGTATCTTATTCGGCTAAGGCAGGAACGATTCGGGGACTACACTTTCAAAAAAAACCGAAAGCACAAACGAAACTCATTCAAGTTATGCAAGGGGCAATTTATGATGTTATCGTTGATTTACGAAAAAAATCACCAACATTTAAACAATGGAAAGGATATATTTTAAGTGCAGATAACCATCGGCAATTACTAGTGCCAAAAGGGTTTGCGCATGGATTTTGCACGCTTGTTCCGCATACTATCGTTATGTATAAAGTAGATGAATATTATAGCGCAGAGCATGACTCAGGATTACTTTGGGAAGATAAAGATTTAGCAATTCCTTGGCCAGTAACCGATCCTATATTGTCCGATAAGGATCAGATATTACCATTATTAGAGGAATATGAAGATAGTTTTTAAGTAGGAGCGTTGTTTATGAATATATTAGTAACAGGTGGGGCTGGATTTATTGGGAGTAATTTCGTTCATTACATGCTACAAAGTTATGAATCATATAAAATTATTAATTACGATGCGCTAACATATAGCGGGAATTTAAATAACGTAAAATCTCTTCAGAATCACCCGAATTACTCTTTTGTAAAAGGAGAAATTCAAAATGGAGAGCTATTAGAACATGTTATAAAAGAGCGAGACGTACAAGTGATTGTAAATTTTGCAGCTGAATCACATGTGGACCGTAGTATTGAAAATCCGATCCCTTTTTATGATACAAATGTAATTGGGACGGTCACTTTATTAGAACTAGTTAAAAAATATTCGCATATAAAACTTGTGCAAGTGTCAACAGATGAAGTGTATGGCTCTTTAGGAAAAACAGGGAAGTTTACAGAGAAAACACCGTTAGCTCCAAATAGTCCATATTCTTCAAGTAAGGCGAGCGCGGACATGATAGCTCTATCTTACTATAAAACATATCAATTACCGGTTATAGTAACGCGTTGTTCTAACAATTATGGGCCGTACCAGTATCCCGAAAAATTAATTCCATTAATGATTACGAATGCACTGGAAGGAAAAAAATTACCGTTATATGGTGATGGTTTAAATGTAAGAGATTGGTTACATGTAACGGATCATTGCAGTGCGATTGACATTGTTCTGCATAAGGGGCGTGTAGGAGAAGTATATAATATAGGTGGAAATAATGAAAAAACAAATGTAGAAGTTGTGGAACAAATTATTAATCTTTTAGGAAAAACAAAAAAAGAAATTAAATATGTTACAGATCGTTTAGGGCACGATCGTCGTTATGCGATTGATGCAGAGAAAATGAAGAATGAATTTGATTGGGAACCGAAATATACGTTTGAACAAGGATTACAAGAGACGGTGAAATGGTATGAAAAGAATAAGGAATGGTGGAAACCACTAAAAGACCAGTAAGGGGCATGTTAAATGAAAGAGAGGGTTATCATAACAGGAGCAAACGGCCAATTAGGAAAGCAACTATTTGAAGAGTTAAACTCTGAAGAATATGATATATATCCATTTGATAAAAAGTTATTAGATGTGACAAATATATCCCGAATACAACAAGTGGTACAAGAAATAAAACCACATATAATTATTCATTGTGCTGCCTATACGAAAGTAGATCATGCGGAGAAAGAACAGGATCTTGCGTATAGAATAAATGCAATCGGAGCTCGAAATGTAGCAGTCGCTTCACAATTAGTAGGGGCGAAGCTAGTTTATATTAGTACTGATTATGTATTTCAAGGCGCCAGACCAGATGGATACGACGAATTTCATAGTCCAGCGCCGATAAATATATATGGGGCCTCTAAGTATGCGGGGGAGCAGTTCGTCAAAGAGTTACATAATAAATATTTTATCGTTCGTACATCGTGGCTATATGGTAAATATGGAAATAATTTTGTGAAAACGATGATGCGATTAGGAAAAGAAAGAGATGAAATATCTGTTGTAGCGGATCAAATTGGCTCTCCTACGTATGTGGCGGATTTAAATATGGCTATTAATAAGCTCATTCATACTTCTTTATACGGTACATACCACGTATCAAACAGAGGTTCATGCTCTTGGTTTGAATTTGCACAAAAGATATTTTCGTACGCCAATATGAAAGTGAATGTATTACCTGTTTCAACGGAAGAATTCGGGGCTGCGGCTGCAAGGCCCAAATATTCTATCTTTCAACATAACATGCTACGATTAAATGGTTTTTCACAAATGCCGTCTTGGGAAGAAGGATTAGAGCGGTTTTTTATAGAAACCAAAAGTCATTAACAAATTTCTGTTAATGACTTTTTTGTTTGCCTTTAAGCGGTTTTATGGTACTATAATTATAGTATCAGGTACTAATAACAAGTATAAGTATTTCTGGGAGGATATATCATGGAACTATTACAAGGGAAAACATTTGTTGTTATGGGCGTTGCGAACCAAAGAAGTATTGCATGGGGAATTGCTCGCTCTTTGCATAATGCAGGTGCAAAATTAATATTCACATATGCAGGAGAACGTTTAGAAAGAAACGTTCGTGAATTAGCGGACACATTAGAAGGACAAGAATCACTTGTATTACCTTGTGATGTAACGAATGATGAGGAACTTACAGCTTGCTTTGAAACAATTAAACAAGAAGTAGGTACTATTCACGGTGTAGCACATTGTATTGCTTTTGCAAATCGCGATGACTTAAAAGGTGAATTTGTAGATACTTCTCGCGATGGATTTTTACTTGCACAAAATATTAGTGCATTCTCTTTAACAGCTGTAGCAAGAGAAGCGAAGAAAGTAATGACAGAAGGCGGAAATATTTTAACGTTAACATATCTTGGCGGCGAGCGCGTTGTGAAAAATTATAACGTTATGGGTGTTGCGAAAGCTTCATTAGAAGCGAGCGTGAAATATTTAGCGAACGATTTAGGTCAACACGGTATTCGTGTTAACGCTATTTCTGCAGGACCAATTCGTACGTTATCTGCAAAAGGTGTAGGCGATTTCAACTCAATCTTAAGAGAAATTGAGGAGCGCGCACCACTTCGTCGTACAACAACGCAAGAAGAAGTTGGCGATACAGCAGTATTCCTATTCAGTGATTTAGCACGTGGTGTAACAGGAGAAAACATTCACGTTGATTCAGGGTATCATATCCTAGGATAAATATAGTATTAACTTTTAAAGGACAATCTCTAAATGTTGAGATTGTCCTTTTTATTTGTTCTGAGAAAGAACGATTTTTAACGAAAGTTCTTGCCACGTGATGAATATAACTATAATAGTACACGATTTATTCAGCTACGTATGGAAGTGGGAGGGACGAGTGTGAAGAATAAAAATAAAAGTTCAACAGTTGGAAAACCGTTGTTATATATTGCGCAAGTAAGTTTAGAACTTGCTGCACCGAAAATAAAAAGGATTATCCTGACAAACTTTGAAAATGAAGATCAAAAAGAGCAAAGTAATAAACAAGAAAATATTGTAAGCGGTGCTGTGGAAGAGGTAATAGAACAAGAACAACAAGAAGAGCAGCAAGTGGAAGAAAAAATAGAAGAAGAGGAAAAAGAAGAACACGCAGAACAAGAAGAGCAAGAGCAAGAGCAAGAGCCAGTAAGAACCGTCCCACATAATAAATCATTTAAGGATATGAATAATGATGAAAAAATTCATTTTTTATTAAACCGCCCTCATTATATTCCGAAAGTAAGGTGCAGAATAAAAACAGCTACAGTTTCTTATGTTGGATCAATCATATCGTATCGTAATGGCATCGTATCTATTATGCCGCAAAATAGTATGAGAGATATTAGGTTGTCTATAGATGATATCCAATCGATTAGTATGGCCGGCTTTTAAATATGTAAAGGTGGTAGAAAGCTTCTACCACCCCAATAGTTTTTTAGTTTACTTCACTTATTAGATAGTAACGTCGCGTAAGCACTGAATCGCACAGAAACAGCTTAAATCAACAGTAATGCAAGTAGATGTCGATACTAGTCTTGCATTTGGTACAGCTAAAAACGTACAAATTGGGTCATCAGTAGGTGGTACAGGAGAGCTATCACCTAATACTACACTTAATACACGTAGTACAGCACAGCTATCATCATCTACACTTTCCACACGGAAAATTGGAGATCGGCAGCCAACAAGGCTTGCAGATGGTGCAAATGCTTCAAAAGGATCTCCAGTTTTTGTGTATAAAATAAAAGGACGTGTATTTGCTACTGATGCAGTGTTATGTGCACCTAAGAATGGGATTTCACAACCAGATCCACACGTTGTTGTAGAACAATCTTGTAATTCATTGATGAATTTTACAACGTCAACTACACAATGAGAAGAGCCATGGTGTTTATTTTCGTTACAACTCATTAATGTCACTCCTTATCTTCTTGTTTGTATTTACATTAATAAGATATTGGAGTCGAGGAGATTTGGTCACAATCTCAAGACCTTTTTTTTTAAATAGGCGAAAGAGGATAAGGGAAGGTGGAATTATGCTGTTTACAAGCTGGCTTTTATTTTTTATTTTCGCGTTAGCAGCTTTTAGGCTCACTCGTTTAATTGTTTATGATAAAATTACAGCCTTTTTGCGAAGACCATTTATTGATGAATTAGAGATTACGGAGCCAGATGGAAGTGTATCAACGTTTACAAAAGTGAAAGGTAAAGGATTAAGAAAGTGGATTGGCGAATTATTAAGCTGTTATTGGTGTACAGGTGTATGGGTTAGTGCTTTTTTATTAGTTTTATATAATTGGATTCCTATTGTTGCGGAGCCGTTACTTGCATTATTAGCTATTGCAGGAGCAGCAGCAATCATTGAAACGATTACAGGATATTTTATGGGAGAATAATATATTTTCATAATAAGAGAAAAAGCGGAGTTTAAAAGAATGAGGGAACGGAAATAAAGAGTTGTTCATATAGTAAATAGACAGAATTGACAGTAGAGGAGATGTTTGCTGTGAGCAATAATCCAAGGCAAAATTCATATGACCTGCAGCAGTGGTATCAAATACAGCAACAGCACCATGCACAACAACAGGCATATCAAGAACAATTGCAACAACAAGGATTTGTGAAGAAAAAGGGATGTAATTGTGGGAAAAAGAAGAACACAATAAAACACTATGAAGAATGAAACACTCATGTTACTGTGAGTGTTTTTATTATATATAAAAAGCGGTATTTCTGTATTAGAAATACCGCTTTTTACTAGCTAATTTGTGCAACGGTTAATGCTGCTGCACGGATGTCTACAGTTCCAATTAACTCAACTGGTACAATTTGAATTAAGTCACCAGGGTTTAAGTTAATAAGAATAACACCGCTGGATACGTCTACTTCACCAGTACCAATAACGTTAGAACGAACCGCTGTACCTGATCCAGGAATAATGTTAGCTGGCGCATTTAATGATAAGAAGAAACGACCAGCTTCTGGTGCTACAGGTGCGTTATCAAGACTAATCGTTAATGTATAACTGATTTGATAAATACCAGCTCGTAGAATTCGAATGCCATCTCCAACACTTACTGTATCATTTATTACAGGAACAGTAATATTTGGGTTTGGACTTACGCTAGGTAATAATAGTGGTGTAAATAGTGAAGCAAACTGAGGTGCAGACGCGTTGAAAGCAAAACCGAAGGCAGGTAGTGTACTAGCTGGTTTTGCCTCGCAATCAATTTTAGTAAATTCGCAATCAGAAGAGAACATGTTTTTCACTCCTTTATCTGTTTCTACTTTCAGTTAATGAAAAGGACAGGTTCTATGTTCTAGACAAGTTCCCAATTTTAAGAAATTTACATAAGAATACTCTTTAAGCATGGATTGGGTGGCAGAATACTCTGCCACCCAATCCATGCTTAACTCATTATTTAGTTTTAAATTGTAACATCGCGTAAGCATTGAATAGCACAGAAGCAACTTAAATCAACAGTAATGCAAGTGGAGGTTGATACTAATCTTGCATTTGGTACAGCTAAAAATGTACAAATTGGGTCATCAGTAGGTGGTACGGGTGAGTTATCACCTAATACTACAGTTAATACACGTAATACAGCACAGTCATCATCATCTATACTTTCTACGCGGAAAATTGGAGATCGGCAACTAGTAAGGCTTGAAGATGGTGCAAATGCTTCAAAAGGTGCTCCGGCTTTTGTGTATAAAATAAAAGGACGTGTATTCGCTACTGATGCAGTGTTATGTGCTCCTAAAAATGGAACTTCGCAACCAGATCCACATGTTGTCGTTGCACATTCTTGCAGTTCATGTATAAAGCGAACGACATTAGATACACAGTTGAAATCACAATCATGTTCATGATGGTCTTCGTTACAATTGCAGCTCATTATGTTCACTCCTTCTCGTGAGTTCTGACATACACTATTACAATATGAGTGGGATATGGCTGATATTACGTTAATTCTCACGATAAAAACAAGGAATTTATATAGGAGGGATGTACATAACGTGATATAAAAAAAGACATCCTTATTTAGTGGATGTCTTTTCAGGTAAATCTTTTCGCACAGTATATAAAAAACGAGATATGTCTAATTTCTTTCCTCTGAAAAATTGCGGAGAAGAAATGTAAAGTTCTTCTTTCGCACGTGTAATGGCGACATACAGTAATCGGCGTTCTTCTTCTAGCGCTTCAGAAGTTTCCGTAATACGATCATTTGCATCTTTTAAAGAAGAAGTATGGGGCAGGATTCCATCACTCGCTCCAAGTAAAAAGACACATGGAAATTCAAGGCCTTTTGCGTTATGGATTGACATAAGTGAAACGGCATCTTTTTGCGGCATTGTTTTTAATGCTTCCATTTCTTTTTGACCTTGAATCGCCTCGTCGATAAATTGTAAATAAGCTGGAATATCGGTGAAACGAGTTGCAGACTCCATTAATTCTTCCAACATTTCTTCTTGTATGTCTTTATGCATCGTAAAGGAAGAACGATCGTTACTTTGTAAGTACTCTAAATATTTTCCTTTACCATGAATGATTTCTTTTAATGCTTTTTTCGGTTCTAATTCTTTAATAAACTTAATAAAATCGATGCGCTCATTTACCTTTTTCACTTGAAAAGGTTTTAAGCTTGGATTTAATAGTAAGAAATGAAGAAGAGAAGGGAAGCGTCCCTCACCATATTTCCATTGTTCACGTTCAATAAATGAAATACAATCATCACGTCCGATATACATCGTCGGCAATATGTTTGAAAGTGATTCTAGTCGAAACGGCTCAATCACGAGTCTTAAATGATCTAATACAGGCTTAATTAAAGAATGTTCATAAAATGATTGGCTCGCCCCGTGTTTAATAAACGGGATTTTATGAATGGTAAGCTGATCAAGTAACGAACGACTTACAGAATGTGTGCGATACAGTAAACAAAAATCTTTATAGTTTCGTTCACCGCTATCTACTTTTTCTTGAATGAGCTGTAAAATTTGATTTGCTTCATCAAGAGTCGTAGCAGGTCTTGCATAAAAAGGTTGTACACCTTCCTCACGAACGGAGTATAGCTCTTTATCAAAACGTTCTTGATTTAATTTTATAACTTCATTTCCAAGCCCGACGATAAAGGGATTGGATCGATAATTCGTATTTAGTGCAATAATTGTTGTGTTATCAAATTCTTTTGGAAAAGATAAAATAATTTGGTGACTTGCCCCTCGCCAGCCATAAATTGCTTGATCATCATCACCTGCGATGAACAAATTATTTCTTGGCGTGGCTAACAATTTTACAATTTCATATTGTGCATAGGATGTATCTTGAAACTCATCTACTTCAATGTAGTGAAAACGTTGTTGTAATTGAGTTAGTAAAGGAGCATTATTTTCTAACATATAATATGTTTCCAATAAGATGTCATCGAAATCAATATAATTGTATCGTTGTTTTACCTCTTCAAAACGTTCATATACTTCTTTAAATTCTTGTTCCACTGGTGTTTTCGCTTTTACATCTTTCGGACGATTTAATTTGTTTTTTTCAAGTGAAATCATCGCGAGCATCGTTTCAGCATCGTAATCGTCTTTTAAACGCAATTCTTTCAAGATTTTCTTTATCATAATTTGTTTATGTTTTTCATTTGCTAAAATTTGCTGATTATACCCTTGACTACGAAGCAATTTTAAGAAAACAGAGTGGAATGTACCAGCAACAACGTAGCTACTTGCTGCATGACTCATACCTGGTAACTTCGCAACACGACTTCGGATTTCTTCAGCTGCTTTTTGTGTAAATGTAAGTAATAAAATATTTCGTGGATGAACTTGTTTTACATTTACTAAATAACCAACGCGAGTTGTTAAAACAGATGTTTTCCCGCTTCCGGCACCAGCTAGTGTAAGAACAGGACCTTCTGTTGTGCGCACAGCTTCTAATTGTTTTTCGTTTAAAAAAACATTTTGTTGTTCTAGAGCGCGGAAATAAGCCGCATCTACATCTTCTTCCATAATTAAATGGGTAGATGTTTTCGGAATATGATATGTCGCACGCGGAATATCAGCGTGTGTTAACGATTTTTGTGAAAATTTTTCTTGTGTCATATGTTCACCTTCAAAACTATAGCATCAACATTTAACTTTAGCGGAAGAAAAAGAAAATAGCAATGTAAAAAAACAGGAGGGGTCACCTCCTGCTTTCAAATTACAATTCTTTTATCATTACGACGTGCGGGATATTTGCTTCCATAAATACATCAGAACTTGTTACATATCCAAGTTTTTTATAGAAATCTTCAGCATGTGTTTGAGCGTGAAGTTTCAATTTTGGTAGCGAATTTTCTTTTGCATACGCTTCAAGAGAATCCATAACAATTTTTCCAATCCCTTTTTTACGATGGGAACCTAACACGCAAATGCGTTCCATTTTTCCTATACCATCAAGGGTGCGAAAACGTCCAGCACCAACTGGAACATCATTGTCATATATAACAACGTGTGTTGAAGTTTCTTCAAACTCATCGTACTCTTCTTCAGCAGAGACACGTTGTTCATTTACAAACACTTGTTTACGTACAGAGAATGCATCTCTTAGTTGTTCGTCCGTTTGTACAATCTGTGCGTGCAAATTAGTTGTTCCCCTTTCCAAGACGGAATGTTTCGTGTACAGTCCATGTTCCATTTTCTAATTGATATAGAAGATGGAAACGATCAATTGGTTGTTCGTAATAGAAATCTTTCATACGTAATCGGCCCAACACATCAGCATGCTCTGCATCTGATAAGCCTTGTCCGATTGTTAAATGAGGTACGAAAGCATATTCGCGTTCTTGCGTGAATAACCCGCTATGCATTTCTTCATTTAAGAAAGTAAGTTCAGGTGTTTTTTCTACTTTAAAGTAAAGGACGTTATTAACAGGTGCGAATGAACCAACTTTCCCAACATGAAGGGTGAAAGGGTTCGTTTTACTTGCGATTGCATGTAATTCGTTTACAATCGACTCTAATTGTTCATCTTGCGCCTCAAAGGGTGTTTTCAATGTAATATGTGGCGGAACTAATGCGTAGTGCGGGTCATAACGTTTACGCAATCCGTTCGCTTTATCTTGAATCATTTTAGATGGAAAAATTACAATGCCTAATTTCATGTTCCAATTCCTCCCTTTGTAAGTCTAGTTAGATTTTGAGATAAATAAATCTCTTTATCTATTATATCAAATTATTCTGAATACTGCTCTCTATTATTTCATTGATAGAATGTGAGAGAAGGCTTTCGGTAAATCGGTTTGCCAATATTTCCAAGTATGATTGCCTTCAAACTCCTCGTAATGCGTGATGAAATTTCTATCTGTAAGAAGTGTATTTAACTCACGGTTCGGCCCTACGAAATCCGATACTTGTCCATCAGTACGCTTTACAGCCGTTTCCTCTGTACCGATGACGTGATACAGTTCTAACGCCTGTGGATCTTTGAATTCTTTTGCTAAGTTCATCACTGTCTCATCCACAAATGGTGATTGCATAACGACTTTACCGAATGTATGCGGATACATAAGTGCAGTCATAAAGGAAACTGTTCCGCCAAGAGAATCACCAATTAAAACACGACCTTTTCCCATTTGGTACGTTGGATAATTTTCATCAATATATGGTGCCAGTTCATGAGCAAGGAAACGAATATATGCAGCATTTTTCACTTCATTTGGGAAATATTTTTCTTTACGATCATGTACATTTTTATATGGAATACCGACAATAATTGTACGGTCAATTTCTTCGGTTTCACGAAGGCGCTCAATGACACGGTGCGCTTTACCGAGCTGAAAATAATCTCTACCATCTTGTGCAATTACAACTGTATGTTTGTGCAGTGGTGTGTAATTTACTGGTAAATAAACGAGAAGTGTAACGTCTTCTTGAAGTGATGCGCTATAAAATGAAATTTCTTCAATTCTCCCTATTGTTTGACTCATGTAGATCCCCCTAAATAAAAATTTACTGTAATGATTGTAAGAGCGACGCTTGTAGTGAAAAGGAAAGAAGTATTCACTAATTGGTGCCTTAATTTCTATTTTACCATAATGGTACGAAGAATCTAAAAAATTAGTATTTAAGTTACGAAAGAAAACGGATATAATGAAGTGGGATTTTTGACAGGTGAGAGGGGAGACAGGATTTGAAACAAGAAAAATCAATCGCACTACCATTGGCTATTTCTATAATTGCCATTTCCTTTGCAGCAGTTTTTGTAAAGATGTCCTCAGCACCATCTTCAATATTAAGTATGTACCGCTTATGGATTATCGTGCTTATTATGCTGCCTATCGTATGGAAAAAAAGAGAGGAATTTAATAGGATTCAAATGAAAGATTGGGGCTTTTTAATTGGATCTGGTTTCTTTTTAGCACTTCATTTTCTTTTATGGTTTGAATCTTTAAAGCATACAACAGTTGCTAGTTCAACAATTATTTTGGCGCTTCAACCAATCGTATCTTTAGTTGGAGGTTTTTTTCTATTTAAAGAAAGAACAACATATTCAGCCATTGCAACGATGGGAATCGCTATTTTGGGAGTAATGTGCATTGGTTGGGGAGATTTAGGTTTAAGTAAGCAAGCAATTTATGGTGACATATTATCCTTTCTAAGTGTAATAGCGGTTGTCGGTTATTTATTTATCGGGCAAACGACAGTGAAGAAAGTATCGCACTGGATTTATAGCTTTACAGTCTTTGCGTTCGCAGGTCTTTTTATGGGGATTTATAATGTCATATTACAAGTACCCTTTACAGGTTATACGAAGTGGGATTGGACTGTTTTTCTTTTACTTGCGGTTGTGCCGACAGTGTCACATGTAATTAATAACTGGCTATTAAATTATGTAAATGCAACGACAATTTCAATGAGTATTTTAGGAGAACCTGTTGGAGCATCTATACTTGCGTTCTTCTTACTTGGAGAAAAATTAAATGCAATGCAAATTATCGGTAGCATGCTCGTATTGTTTGGTGTATCTGTTTTCTTACTGCAGCAACAAAAGCGAACAGCAAAAAATGTCGTAAACGAGCCGGTGTATACACAGGAATTATAGTGTTAGGGGAGAAAAGAGAAGTTGTGATACTTCTCTTTTTGTTTTATGGAAATACGGGTGTAGAAGGGGGAGGAAAATGGAATTTCCATCAAAAAAAGCTGTATGGTTACATCCAATTTTTTTATTGTTGCAGGCGTCTGTTTTGCTCCTATATTTGCAAGGAGAGAATATTTTCTTTTTACAATTCCATTAGCAATGTTGTTTAGTTGGAGTTGATTTTTGGCAAAATATATTGCCGGGAAAGAAACAATTACGATTAGATCGGGTCTCATTACAAAACGTATATTTATACGAGATATAAAACAAATTTCAAATACGAAAAATCCAATAGCAACTCATGCATTATCATTTGACTGACTTGAAATTGTTTACGATACACATAAAAACAGAAATTATTTCTCCAAGAAATAAAGAACAATTTATTAACTTTGTAAAAAGTAAAAACTCAAATATTGAAACAAAGTAAAAGAGTGGCTACGAAGCCACTCTTTTACTTTGGGTTTGTCATATAAGGTTGTACGTGAATGACACATAGGTCACGGAATTTGCCTTCAGCAGTTGTGACAATTACGACTGCTTTACCTGCACTTTTTCCAGTAATCGTCACGGTGTCACCTTTTGGATATATGGTGATGATATCAGAATTCATATTTGACCAAATAAGCTCTTTATTCGTTGCTTGTATTGGCAAAATGGAAGCTGCTAACACAATGTTTTGTCCCGTTTTTATTTTTAATTTATGTTTTTCTATATGAACACCGATGACTGAAATAACAGAAGGAGCAATTGAAATTTTAGGCGGGTTAGGTTGCATGTTTAAACAAGATGCAGAAGTATTTGTGATAGGTGAAAATTTTCGTGTTTGTTGTTGCTGGAAAGCTGCTAACATGTTGGAGTCCCCTTTCTGTATAAGTGCTGATACTCATACTATAAAGGAGTAGTGTTATGTTAAATTTAACGAAACATAAAGAATTTGTTAAATTTGATAAGAAGATTGTCGAACTGTAAAAAAATCTCTGCTGTTACGATAACAGCAGAGATTTTTTTATAAATTATGACGATGTTGTTTTTCGAAATCCTCAAATTGCTCTTCAACTTCTTTTGAAGGTTGTGTTAGTAAACTAACAATTACGATGGCTAGTAAACTAATAGCGAAACCTGGAATCATTTCATATAAGAAATCTTTTAAGAATTTGAATTGAGTCCAGATAATAACAGTAGCGGCACCAGAAATCATACCAGCAAGCGCGCCCCATTTCGTCATACGTTTCCAATATAAGCTTAATAAAATAGCAGGTCCGAATGAAGAACCAAAACCAGCCCAAGCGTATCCAACAAGAGCTAAAATCGTATCATTTTGTTTAAACGCTAAAGCGCACCCAACTAATGCAATAACAAGTACAGCCATACGACCGACAAATACAAGTTCTTTATCAGATGCAGAACGTTTGAAGAATGTACGATATAAGTCTTCCGTTACGGCACTAGAAGTAACGAGTAACTGAGATGAGATTGTACTCATAATTGCTGCTAAAATAGCGGCTAATAAAAATCCTGTAATAAGTGGGTGGAATAAAATTTTCCCAAGTTCAAGGAAAATTGTTTCTGGGTTAGATAATGTTAACTCTTGTTGTGAATAGTAAGCAATACCAATAAGACCAGTAAACATAGCTCCAACAACAGAGAAAATCATCCAGCTCATACCAATTCTTCGTGCGCTTTTAAGTTCTTTTACAGAAGAAATTGCCATAAAGCGTACGATAATATGAGGTTGTCCGACATAACCAAGGCCCCATGCGAATAGAGAAATCATTCCTAAAGTAGAGGCACCTTTAAAAATATCTAGACGTGTTGGATCTACAGATCGAATTGTATCAAATGCAGGTCCAAGTCCGTTCGAATTCATAATTGTTACGATAGGAACAAGAATAAGAGCAACTACCATAATGATTCCTTGCACGAAGTCTGTCCAACTTACTGCTAAGAAACCACCAAATAATGTGTAAGCTACAACAACGCCTGCTACAATGAATAATCCAACATGATAGTTCATGCCAAATGAATTTTCAAATAATACAGCGCCTGAAACTAATCCTGAAGCTACATAGAAAGTAAAGAAAATCATAATAACAAGTCCAGATACTAAACGTAGCATATGAGATTTGTCGTGGAAACGGTGTTCCAAAAATTCTGGGATAGTAATAGAGTTATTTGCAATTTCTGAGTAGGTACGTAAGCGAGGAGCGACATAAAGCCAGTTTGCGTATGCGCCTAGTGTTAGGCCGATCGCAATCCAACTACTACTTAATCCAACGCTAAACATTGCACCGGGTAATCCCATTAAAAGCCAACCACTCATATCGGATGCTCCAGCACTTAATGCTGTTACTGCGGGGCCTAGTGTACGCCCGCCAAGCATATAATCTGTTAAGTTGGACGTTCGTTTGTAGGCGAAATAGCCAATTACTAACATCCCGAGCATGTAGATAGAGATCGAAGTTAAAGTTAACATCTGCGTACTCATGTAGTTCCCCTTCCTTTTGTCATGTCTTTTGATGCGTTATGCATATTTATAATCTATCATGATTATTCTGAAAAATCCATATAGAAATATGAATTTTCAGAAATGTAAGCGTTTTTTGATGTCATTTTACTTTTTTAATATATAATATTCATACAAAAAACCTTATTTTTAATAGAGTATTTATTATATTTACATAAAAAGAGGTTGTTTTGTCAATATAATATTGAAAGGAAAGAAAAATAAAATTTTTAAAAAAGTATTGACTTGTGAAAAAAGTCAGGTCTATAATGAGTGCAACTTAAAAAAATGCAAGCGTTGATGAAGAAGAGTACACATGATGAACATGTCAGAGAGCTGATGGTTGGTGCGAATCAGTATGGAATTGATGTGGAATGGGCTTCGGAGCTTCCAAACCGAAACGAAAGAAGTAGGCTTTGGCGACATGATCTCATCGATACAAGAGACACGTATTGTTTTTGATACGGTAAAGTGCGTTACATTTGTAACGAATTAAGGTGGCACCACGGGAGTACCCGTCCTTTCTATAGGATGAGTACTCCCTTTTTGTGTATAAAAAATTAAATAAATGAAATCGTTTAAGTAAGAAGAGTACGTATATTGGAGACGTTACAGAGAGCCGGGAATAGGTGGGAGCCCGGTACGGTGCCATATACGGAATGGGCTTACGAGAGGTATGCTGAACAATTATATTCAGTAGGCAACCCGGGTTCCGCCGTTACAAGGATAAGGTATAAATTTTGTACCTGAACAAAGCGGGATGCTTTTGCATCCAACACGAGGTGGTACCGCGGTATATTTATCGTCCTCTACATATTTTCGATATGTAGAGGACTTTTTTATTTTTCAGAGCGAGGTGAAGGACATGATGACGAAAGAAGAATTTATAAAACAAAAAAGAGAGAGAAAGACATTTTTAGTAATCGATGAAGAAGAAGGAGATAGCATTACGCCAATTTCTTTATATAGACGTATGAAAGGGAAGAAGAAATTCTTATTAGAAAGTTCACAGCTTCATCAAGATAAAGGGCGTTATTCTTACTTAGGATGTAATCCTTATGGAGAAGTGAAAAGCGTTGGTACGGAAGTGGAACGAACGATTTTCGGCCGGGCAGAAAAGTTACAAGGTAACGTACTACAAGTGTTAGAAGAAGTAATTGCACAATCACAAGTAGACAGTCCATTTCCATTTTGCGGAGGAGCAGTTGGTTATATTGGATATGATGTCATTCGGCAGTATGAAAACATTGGAGCGGATTTACACGACCCATTAAATATTCCGGAAGTGCACCTTTTACTATATCGTGAGTTTATCGTTTACGATCATTTACGCCAAAAGTTTTCGTTTGTATATGTATGCAGGGAAGATGATTCAGCAAATTATGAGGAAGTATACGAAAGACTACGAGTATACAAAGAAGAAGTGCTACAAGGAGAAGAAGCTGAAGTAAATGCAATACCATCCACATTATCATTCACTTCTTCTATAACGGAAAAAGAGTTTTGTGAGATGGTAGAAATGGCGAAAGAATATGTAAGAGCGGGAGATATATTCCAAGTCGTACTGTCACAGCGTTTACAAAGTGAATGTATTGGTGATTCATTCGCGTTATATCGAAAACTTCGAATTGCAAATCCATCACCATATATGTTCTATATCGATTTCCAAGATTATGTTGTACTCGGTTCTTCGCCGGAAAGTTTACTATCAGTAAGGGAGGATAAAGTGATGACGAATCCAATTGCTGGTACAAGGCCGAGGGGGAAAACGAAGAGGGAAGATGAAGAAATCGCAAAAGAACTGTTAGGCAATGAGAAAGAGCGAGCAGAGCATATGATGCTTGTAGATCTTGGGCGAAACGATATTGGTAGAGTGAGCGAAATCGGCTCGGTTACGATAGATAAATATATGAAAGTAGAAAAATACTCTCACGTTATGCACATTGTATCTGAAGTTTACGGAACATTGCGAAAACAAATGAGCGGATTTGATGCGTTAGCGTATTGCTTACCAGCAGGGACGGTTTCTGGAGCTCCGAAAATTAGAGCGATGGAAATTATAAATGAACTAGAGAATGAAAAAAGAAATGTATACGCTGGTGCAGTTGGATACGTTAGTTTTTCAGGAAATCTTGATATGGCGCTCGCCATTCGAACGATGGTCGTAAAGGATGAAAAAGCATACGTTCAGGCAGGAGCAGGAGTCGTTTACGATTCAGATCCAGTAGCTGAATATGAAGAAACATTAAATAAAGCGAGAGCGCTTTTGGAGGTAATGAAATGATTGTACTTATCGATAATTACGATTCGTTCACATATAACTTGTACCAACTGTTAGGCGAACATGAAGAAGAAATTGTAGTTGTAAGAAATGATGAAATAACGATAGAACAGTTAGAAGAGATGAGTCCAAGAGGAATTGTACTTTCACCAGGACCAGGAAAACCAGAGGGTGCTGGCATTTGTATCGACGTCATCCATCATTTTTATAAGAACGTTCCCATATTAGGGATTTGTCTTGGCCACCAAGCGATCATAGCTGCATTTGGAGGAGACATTGTTAGAGCAGAACGTATTAGACACGGAAAAACATCGCGTGTGAAACATAACGGAACGTCAATCTTTTCATATGTGATGCAGCCGCTAACAGCAATGCGCTATCATTCTCTTGTTGCAGAGCAAACGAGCTTGCCAGAGTGTTTTGACATATTAGCGACAGCGATGGACGACGGAGAAATAATGGCAGTCCGTCACAATTATTATCCGCTCTTCGGATTACAGTTTCATCCGGAATCAATCGCAACAGAAGAAGGCGGAAAGTTAATACGTGCCTTTTTAGGTGAAGTGAAAGAGGAGGAAAGAATATGAATAACTATCTTCGTAAATTAGTGGAGGGGCAACATTTAACAGAAGAGGAAATGTATAAAGCAGGACTACTTTTATTAAATGAAAACATATTAGAAAGTGAAATTGCAGCTTTCTTAGTCTTACTGAAAGCGAAAGGTGAAACTGCAGAAGAAATATACGGTCTCGTTCGAGCTCTTCGCGAAAAGGCATTGCCGTTTTCGAACCATATACAAGGAGCAATGGACAATTGCGGGACAGGTGGTGACGGTGCCCAAACGTTTAATATTAGCACAACATCGGCATTTGTACTGGCAGGAGCTGGCGTAAAGGTTGCAAAACATGGTAATCGCGCTGTTTCTAGTAAAACAGGAAGTGCAGATTTATTAGAAGAACTAGGTGTAAATATTAGTAGTACGCCAAACGAAATTGATTATTTATTAGAGCATGTCGGAATCGCATTTTTATTCGCACCAGCGATGCACCCAGCATTAAGGCGCATTATGAAAATAAGAAAAGAATTAAACGTGCCGACGATCTTTAATTTAATTGGCCCTTTAACAAATCCAGTGAATTTAGAAACACAATTTGTCGGTATTTATAAACGAGATATGTTATTACCAGTTGCACAAGTATTACAAAAGTTAGGCCGGAAACAAGCGCTTGTCGTAAATGGAAGTGGTTTTTTAGATGAAGCATCATTACAAGGGGAAAATTACGTTGTCATTTTAAAAGATAATGAAATAGTAGAAACGAGTATTGAACCTGAGAAATACGGTTTCTCAATAGTGAACAATGAAGAGATTAGAGGCGGGGATTCGAAAGAAAATGCAAAGATTACAGTCGGCGTATTGAGCGGAGAAAAGAGTGTTTACCGCGATACCGTTTTATTAAATGCAGGTCTAGCTCTTTTCGCAAATGGAAAAACGGAAACGATTGAAGAAGGAATTAAACTCGCGGCACATAGCATTGACTCTGGAAAAGCATTAGCCAAATTAAACTTATTAATTGCAGCAAGTAACGAAAAATTAGAAAGGGTGAACTAAAGTGGGGACGATTTTAGATAAAATTGTAGAACAGAAGAAAAAGGAAGTTGCGGAGTTATATGAAATATATACACCAGTAAAAACAAAAAGAAAGACACATTCACTTGTAGAAGCGTTACAGCAGTTTACTGTCATTGCAGAAGTAAAGCGAGCATCACCATCAAAAGGAGATATCAATTTACACGTTGACGTACGAAAACAAGTGGGAACATATGAGAAATGTGGTGCAGGAGCAGTATCTGTTTTAACAGATGGTCAATTTTTTAAAGGATCGTTTCACGATTTACAAACAGCAAGAGAAGAAAGTAACATTCCGCTTTTATGTAAAGATTTCATAATTGATAAGATTCAAATCGATAGAGCGTATGAAGCGGGAGCAGATATTATTTTACTAATTGTAGCAGCGTTAACGAAAGAGAAGTTAAAAGAGTTGTATAGCTACGTGTTAGAAAAAGGATTGGAAGCGATTATTGAAGTTCATGATGAACAGGAATTAGAAACTGCGATTGTATTAAATCCGGACGTTATTGGCATTAATAATCGTAATTTAAAAACATTCGAAGTCGATTTAGGCCAAACAGAAAAGCTTGGAAAACGATTAAATGAGGAGAAATTACTTTGGATTAGCGAAAGCGGGATTCATTCAAAAGAGGATATTATTCGTGTTAAAAAAGCAGGAGCAAAAGGTGTATTAGTTGGGGAAGCACTTATGACATCATCTTCTATTCGTACCTTTTTTGAAGATTGTAAGGTGAATATATGAAAGTGAAAATTTGCGGCATCACTGATATGGAAATAGCAAAACGTGCTTGCGAATACGGAGCAGATGCACTCGGATTTGTTTTTGCAGAAAGTAAGCGGAAAATCGCTCCAAAGAGAGCGGAAGAAATCATTCAGGAGCTTCCAGCCAACGTGTTAAAAATCGGTGTTTTCGTAAATGAATCAGTAGAAGTGATCCAGAAAATTGCAGATGAGTGCGGGTTAACACATGTACAACTACATGGGGATGAAGACAATTATCAAATTAGAAGATTGAATATTCCGTCTATAAAGTCGCTAGGAGTAACTTCAGAGAGTGATATGAAAAACGCTCAAGGGTATGAAACGGATTATATATTATTTGATAGCCCGAAAGAAAAGTTTCATGGAGGAAATGGAAAGACATTTTCATGGGAACTACTTGGGCATATGCCAAAAGAATTGCGAAAGAAAACGATATTAGCTGGTGGATTAAACGCTCTTAATATAGAAGAAGCAATTCAAACTGTTCGGCCATACATGGTCGATGTGAGCAGCGGAGTAGAGACAGAAGGAAAGAAAGATGTAGAGAAAATAAAACAATTTATTATAAAAGCGAAGGAGTGTTCCAAATGAACTACGCATATCCAGATGAAAAAGGACATTACGGTATATACGGAGGACGATATGTTCCAGAAACGTTAATGCAATCTGTACTAGAACTAGAAGAAGCATATAAAGAAGCGATGCAAGATGAAGCATTTCAAAAGGAATTAAATCATTATTTAAAAACGTACGTCGGAAGAGAAACACCGCTATATTATGCTGAAAATATGACGAAGTATTGCGGTGGTGCAAAGATTTATTTAAAACGTGAAGATTTGAACCATACAGGAGCTCATAAAATTAACAATACAATCGGTCAGGCACTACTTGCAGTGCGAATGGGCAAGAAAAAAGTTGTCGCTGAAACAGGAGCTGGACAACACGGAGTTGCAACAGCTACTGTATGTGCTCTTCTCGGATTAGAATGCGTCATTTTTATGGGAGAAGAAGATGTAAGACGTCAAAAATTAAATGTGTTCCGAATGGAATTACTCGGAGCGAAAGTAGAAAGTGTAGCGGCAGGTAGCGGTACATTAAAAGATGCGGTAAACGAGGCGCTTCGTTACTGGGTTTCACATGTGCATGATACGCACTACATTATGGGATCTGTTCTCGGACCACATCCATTCCCGCAAATTGTCCGTGATTTCCAAAGTGTAATTGGAAATGAAACGAAAAAACAATATGAGGCGTTAGAAGGAAAGTTACCAGAAGCAGTCGTTGCTTGTATTGGCGGTGGTAGTAATGCGATGGGGATGTTTTATCCGTTCGTACACGATGAAGAAGTTGCTCTTTACGGCGTAGAAGCAGCTGGAAAAGGCGTTCATACAGAAAAGCATGCAGCAACTTTAACGAAAGGAAGCGTTGGCGTTCTCCACGGATCAATGATGTATCTTCTGCAAAACGAAGAAGGACAAATTCAAGAAGCACACTCTATTTCAGCAGGACTTGATTATCCAGGTGTTGGTCCAGAACATAGCTTGCTAAAAGATATTGGCCGCGTTTCTTATCATTCGATAACAGACGAAGAAGCATTAGAAGCATTTCAATTATTAACGAAAAAAGAAGGCATTATCCCGGCGCTAGAAAGTTCACATGCTGTCGCATACGCATTAAAATTAGCTCCGAAAATGAAGGAACATGAGGGACTTGTCATTTGTTTATCTGGTCGTGGTGATAAAGATGTAGAGAGTATAAAACGTTATATGGAAGAGGTGTAAAAAATGGGAGTAGAAAAAATTAAAGCAGCGTTTGAAAATGGCAAGAAAGCATTTATTCCGTACGTAATGGGCGGAGATGGTGGCCTTGAAAAATTAAAAGAAAGAATTTGTTTTCTAGATGAGGCTGGAGCAAGCATCGTTGAAATTGGTATTCCGTTTTCAGATCCAGTTGCAGATGGACCAACGATTCAAAGAGCAGGAAAGCGAGCGCTAGATAGCGGCGTAACATTAAAAGGCATTTTTCAAGCGTTAGCAGAGGTAAGAAAAGAAGTACAAATGCCATTTGTTCTTATGACATATTTAAATCCGGTACTTGCATTCGGAAAAGAGAGATTCATCGAGAACTGTATAGAAGCAGGTGTAGACGGCATCATCGTTCCGGACTTACCGTATGAAGAACAAAATATTATTGCGCCGTTACTTCGAGAGGCAAACATTGCGCTCATTCCACTCGTTACCGTAACAAGTCCTATTGAAAGAATTGAAAAAATTACGAGTGAATCAGAAGGGTTCGTTTATGCTGTTACAGTAGCGGGCGTAACGGGAGTACGTCAAAACTTTAAAGAAGAGATTCATAGTTACTTAGAAAAAGTAAAATCACACGTCAACTTACCAGTAGTCGCTGGATTCGGCATTTCAACAAAAGAACATGTAGAAGAAATGGTTACAATATGTGATGGTGTTGTCGTTGGAAGTAAAGTTATTGAGCTATTAGAAAATGAAAAACGAGAAGAAATATGTGAATTAATACAGGCAACAAAACAAAAAGAAGAGGCGTAGTCTCTTCTTTTTGTTTTGCGTAATAAATGTTAAAATATACAGAAAATACATATAATTTAGAGGGTGAGAAGGCATGCTAAGACGTAAACTATTATATCTATTTTTAACTGTACCACTATACGCTTGGCTCATTAGCATGACGAAAATAGAGTTAATGGCTCTATTTTTAGGGTATGTATTCATCTTTTCCAACTTAAATCGCATTCAAGAACAGTCTATTTTAGAAATATGTGTATTTTCGATTAGTATAGAATTATTTAGTATCGTTTCGATTGTATTATTAAACGAATTATTTCTACGGATTCATTCATTTACATTAATGAAATTTTGGAATATTATCTTGCAAGCAATATGTACTTACATTGTGTTTGTTGTGTTGAAAGAAATAGTCGGAAAGCAGACAGTTTTTCAGGATAATAGAAAATGGGAGTGAATGAAAAGGAGCCGTTTGGTTCCTTTTTTGAATCTGTTGTAAAAACAATTGAAAATTATAGCATCTGTTATATAATAGTTAAAAATTGTATTTTAAACGAAATGAGATGATAACATGGCCATATTGTTGGCACTTATCCCAATTATGATGATATTCATTTGTTTATTTTTATTTAAACAAACGTCATTAAGATCCTCGTTAATTTCTTATGTTGTGTCTGTTGGAATCGTTTTACTCTCGCCAACGTTTCAATTAGGGATAAGTGAAACTGTGCACGCAACGATTAAAGGATGGTTAATTTGTTTTATTGTCGGATACGTTTTATTTTTCGGTATTTTTTTATTTCACCTCATGAACAAAATGGGGTACATCGATCAAGTAGCACGTTTTCTAGAAGCAGTTACTCAGGATCGTTTATTACAAATGCTGCTTATGTGCTTTGGCATTTGCCCACTTATTGAATCAGTAAGTGGATTCGGTATTGGCTTCATGGTTGCAGCACCTATTTTTCTTTCACTAGGATATAAACCATTTCAAGCTGTACTGCTCTCATTCATCGGCTTACTAGCTAGTTCATGGGGCGCAATGGCAACGGGTACGATTATCGGTTCGCAGCTAATAAATATGCCTCTTACAACACTTGGTACAAATACAGCGCTATTAAGTATTCCGATGTTTGCTTACTTCGTTATTCTTTCTTTACACGTTGTTGGCGGCTGGCGAGCGGTTATAGAAAAGTGGAAAGAAGGAGTAGGATTCTTTCTATTATTTTCTCTCGGAATCTACCTTTTTAATGCGTACGTAAGTGTTGAACTAGCCGGGATATTAAGTTCTATCGTTACGATTACATTTGGCTTTCTTATCATTAAATTAAAAGGAAAAAGTGGGCAAAATCTTATAACAGAACATGCGGCTGCAACGGAGAGAGAAATATCCATTATAAAAATTATTAGCCCTTATATATTTCTAACAGTTTGTATTTTACTTTCCCGCCTCGTTCCAGCATTACATGATTTGTTTAGATCATATGCGGTTCTTGATTTGAAATCATACTCTTACAAACTAGAGTTACTATATTCACCAGGATTTTGGCTCGGTATGACTTGCTTATTTACTATTATTTTCTTCCGCATCCCGTCTAATATTATTAAACAATCACTCTCACAAACGATCAAACAATGGATTCCTTTTGCTATTACGACGACAATGTTTATCGCCATTTCAGAACTAATGGGTGCATCAGGCATGCATTCATTACTCGCAAAGACAGCTGGTGACACATTTGGAACGTTTTTCGTTTTCGTTGCTCCGTTTATTGGCGCTATTGGTGGATTTTTAACAGGTAGTAACGCAGGATCAAATGCAATGTTTATAAAACTACAAATGCAAACTGCACAAAACGTAGCACTCCCGTGGCAATATGTCACAACACTTCAAAACACCGCATCATCAGTAGCGACAATCGCTTGTCCATCACGGATTACACTAGGTGCTTACTTATGTAATATCCCTTACCGTGAAAATGAACTATTAAAGAAGACGACGTTAATGATCTTTGGTGCGGTTTTGCTTGTAGTGGTAGAGGTTATTGTTTGGTATATGTTGAGAAATTAAAAATCCTCCTAACATAGGAGGATTTTTTTTATGAGTGGATAATGATTTAAATATGAATAGCTTCTACTAAATGGATAGGAGATGAAATGTATGCCCCTAAAAAACTACGGTGTGTTAAAAGGTACAGTTATACAAGCAAAGATTGGAAAAGGGAAAACACCTCATTATCAAGTTCATTTACAGGGCGAGACAGGAGTAGATTATCGTATTGCAATTAACGTAAAATCGCAAAGTTATCCATCAGAAGTTTTATATTTTGCGAGTAACAATATTCGGTCAGAGGCGATTCATATTTTACCGACATTACCATTCGGTTTTACAGAAATAAAAAACAATGAACCGAAAGTAGCTTTAGATTATGTAAGAGGAAATTTATTTGACTCAAATCAAATGATTCCTTTGCCTCCCGAAAAAGCAGGAGAAGATAATGATTTAAATGAAAAAATAGAACGTTATATAAAACGAGCAATAGAAGAAAAAGCAATTATTTACGCGTTTGGTGAAAGATGGGGACCAGAAGAAAATACACCAGATTCCTATTTTCATTTCAAACCAGGAAACGGTATACATGATATTCATATGAATCAAGGGAATGTAGAAAAATGGCAAGGTGATGATGGAATATGGCAAGATGGAGGGATACTCATTCACTTTGAAAAGGAAGAAGAATGGATTGGTATCTTTCTTGCATTCCAATCACAGTCATGGTGTACCGATGAAGAAGGGCATGCTCGTGTTCCGGTTGAACATTGTGATTATAAGGGGAATAATTAATAAGAAGAGGGCGTTCAAAAAGAACGTCCTCTTCTTATTTTATAAAACGAAAAACTAACAAGTGTAGAAATACAAGAGAAAAGCAGTGCTACACTAGAAAACGCAATGAGATACATATTATATTTCATAACCTGTCCAATTAGCTGGTTACTGTCGTATTGAAACAGTCCCGCTATGATGTTGAATAAAAATAAAACGATAAACATGACGATAACTCCGTCTATTGATCCTTTAATGTCTGGTTTACTTAAAGCGATATGCGCGGAAATGCAAATGGCGATAAATAAAAATAACCAAAAGGAAGGATTCAATAAATTGCTGATTGTAAATAAGCTTTTCAATAATACAAACGTCGACAAGAGCATGTTTTGAATCATTTCTACATTAATAGAAGTAGAAGCAATCGTTTTTTCGAGAGTTGTATTAAATAAAAAATATGATTCTGGTACGAAATAGCGCATTAAAAGGGTTAATGCAGTAATACCAGAAATAATAGGCCCAATGCCGATAAAGAAATTCCCAATTCGTTGATACACACTTTTTTGATTGTATTGATGTTGTATGTAACCTAAAGCCCCTTGACTTGTATCTGTTGGGAAGAACTGAGTCGCCACAATTTTATGACGGAACAGTACGCACATAATGGCATGTCCAAGTTCGTGAATCGGAACACCGATCCAAGCCGTTAATAGGAATCCTTTTCTTCCAAAAGCTCTCGACCAATACATGCGTGTGAGAGATTCTAAATAGCCTAATAGAAATCCAATTACAATGATAACGCCAATTAAAGATAATAATTGGATTACGCTTGTAAGGAGTATTTGAAAAATTGAGTTTACCAATTCCATTGCCAGTCATCCAATCTGTTAAAAATATTATTTATTCTGTTTCATAATAGCATTTTTTTCAAGATTACTAGCACATATATTTTCTTTCGGAAGAAGGATTTCAGAATCTTTTTCTTGTAGTCATGTTTTATGTACAAATTCATATATTGAATTTGTAACACCCTATATGGTATATGCTTAAGGAGGGATAAGAGAATGAAATGTCCGTCATGTCATACAGAAAATGCAGCGGAGGCAAAGTTTTGCGGGAATTGTGGACATTCGTTAACGGAAGAAGTAGTGGCAAGTAGTGGCCAAGAAGAAGGGCCGGAACAAGCACGTGCGGCACAAGCAAAGGAAGCTCGGCCAAATGAAACGGTAGAGCAAGCGAAGCGGTTCGCGAGCGGCTATTTTCAATTTTTTAAACATGCATTACAAGCACCGACAGCGATTATGAAAAGCGGCGCTATTGAAGTGCGAAATGGAATTGTAAGTCTTGTTCTTATTTGTTTTTTAGGAGCATGTATTTTTTATAGAATGATGAGTGCAGCATCAGCAGTTACGAGAACATTTGCACCAGATATATCTACTCCCACGTTTTTTGGAGAATCTATAACGGTCTTTTTCTTTTTATTAATTTTAACTTTATTTGTCGGATTTATTATTTTTGTAAGTGGTAAGATGATGAAATCGTCTTTTTCGTTTCTTGAAGTATTTGGTATATGGGGAACGATAGCGACGCCGACTATTGTCATATTAGTCCTTTCTTTTCTTTTTAGTTTCTTATTAATCTTTTTCTTACCTATATTATTATCCGTAGCTGCAACTTATATAGGGATTAGTATAACTGTAGCCGTATTAAAGCTAGACAATGGCGGATTAGATCTCGTTTACACACTTATTATTGCAAATGTTTTAATTGGAATTGCAACGTTCATTGTACTTTGGTCTTACATTAGCACGATAATTCAAGCCTTAACAAAGGGAATAACTGGCTTCTAATGAAAAGGTGGTTGACTGAATGAATGTATGTACAAAGTGCGGATCTCAGTTTGAAGATGGTGTGCAATTTTGTCAAAACTGCGGGTCGAAGAGGGGACGTCCTGTAGTAAAGAAGAACATGAGCGGTGGTACAAAAGTTGGCATTACACTGTTAGCACTATTTGTTATAGCGATTATTGGATTGTATTTGTACGGAGCATCGTATTATACGCAGGTGGCACAAGTAGACCGGATGATTACGATTTTACAAGAGAGGGACGGAGAGAAATTAGCTGAGATCGTTACGGCAGATGATCCATCGGTTATGATAACGAGAGAGAGTTTAACGCCTCTATTTTCATATATAAAAGAAAATCCATCTTACGTAAATGAATTAAAAGGATATTTGAGACAAGGTGAAAAACAACGGGATGGAATAGAAAGAGTTGATTTTTCATTAACGAAAGACGGAAAGTATTTCTTTATATTTGATCGATATAAATTGAAAGCGAAGACGTACTATACAACTTTGCTTACAAATGAAAAAGGCGTATCGTTAAAAATGAACGGAAAAGAAATTGATAAGACAGATGACAAAAAGTTTGAGAAGCAATATGGGCCATTTCTTCCGGGAAATCAAGTGTTTCAATCAGATTATAAAAATGACTATGTAAAATTATCTCGTGAGGAAAAGGTTGTACTTATGAAACAAAGCCAAAATAACGTAACGATAGATTTAACGTTGCAAGGTCAATATATTACAGTTCAAACGAACGCGCCTGGTGCAACATTGTACGTAAATCAAAAACCGGTTACAGCGCTGGCAGGAGAAGAAATTACATGGGGACCTGTAGCGACTGATGGAAGTGCGACGATTTATTTAGAACGAAATGGAGAAAGCGGACGAGAAACGACACAAGTAGAGACGATAACGACACTTTCGTCTTATAATCTTCCATTCCAAAAGAAAAGTACAGAAAAAACAGTTGTTTATAATGTTACTCCAACGCCCGCGACTGGGTATGTATATAATGGTTTCATCTTTCCTGATAGTGATATTCGAAAATTAACGAGCGCAGATTTAACATATTTATCGAAAGAGCAGTTGAAAATTGCTAGAAATGAAATATATGCAAGGCATGGACATATTTTTCAAACGAAAGATATGCAAGCGTATTTTGCAAAACAGTCTTGGTATAGAGAAAATCCTTATTTTAAAGGAACGTTAACAGATATTGAAACTTATAATATTGAACTAATCAAATCAAGAGAATAGAGCACTTGAAAAAGGTACAGTGTATATTGCTGTACCTTTTCTATCGTTATTTAGCTGGACCAGGATCCCTTGAGAAAAAGATATGAAAGAGAAATGTGACTTTACTTGATCCTCCTGATGTACTAGCTTGTATATGTGATAAAGGACCAGACGTTAGAGCAGCCTCGGAATGGGGTGGTACGACTATTTTGAGCGCATGATCTGATTCTGGTGAAGCAGTAACAGTAATTGTATCATCAGAGAAGTTTATAATTTTAACAGAACCGACTGGAAAGATGGACTTGCCAGCATGTGATGCTGAAGCGAATTGGGTAGCTTTCCAAATATCTTGCGCAAACGTATCATCGTTAGATAACCAAGCACGAGCGCTATATATTGTTGCATTAATGGAAAATTCTTGGTCAAGTGAGACGGCGGGTTTCGGTTCTTTTGGTTCTTGCGGTTCATCTGGAAGCTGGGCGAGAAGGCCGGCGCACATATATTTCACCTACTTTCAATAGTAACTGTTATAGCATATTAAACATGTTGTTTATAAGGCACGACAGTTACCTATTCACGTATAAGTTTGTGCAACAAATTTGAAGATAAAATTCTCTTTCTTTACAATGGAGGTAGGTGTTATTTCTATAAAATATGGAAAACGTAAAGAGTATGTAAAAAAGAAGGAGTGGTAAAGTGAACTATGTCATTATTGGCGGAGATGCAGCTGGTATGAGTGCAGCGATGCAAATTGTTAGAAACGATGAAAATGCAAATGTTGTAACTTTAGAAAAAGGTGAAATTTATTCATACGCGCAGTGTGGATTACCGTATGTCATTAGTGGTGCTATCGCTTCAACTGAAAAGTTAATCGCGCGCAACGTGAAGACGTTTCGTGAGAAATATGGAATTGATGCGAAAGTGCGTCATGAAGTAACGAAAGTAGATACGGAAAAGAAAATGGTGTACGCAGAGCATACGAAGACGAAGGATGTCTTTGAATTTCCATATGATCGATTATTAATTGCGACTGGAGTGCGTCCTGTTATGCCAGAATGGGAAGGACGGGAATTACAAGGCGTTCATCTTTTAAAAACAATTCCTGATGCTGAGCGCATATTAAAAACGCTAGAAACGAATAAAGTTGAAGATGTAACGATTATTGGCGGTGGTGCAATCGGACTGGAGATGGCAGAAACATTCGTTGAACTTGGTAAGAAAGTAAGAATGATTGAGCGAAATGATCATATCGGTACGATTTATGATGCAGATATGGCGGAGTATATACATAAAGAAGCAGATAAACATCATATTGAAATTTTAACGAATGAAAATGTAAAAGCGTTCAAAGGGAATGAACGAGTAGAAGCAGTTGAAACGGATAAAGGTACGTATAAAG
Organism: Bacillus cereus group sp. Bce019; assembly: GCF_051781745.1. Taxonomy (NCBI): domain Bacteria; kingdom Bacillati; phylum Bacillota; class Bacilli; order Caryophanales; family Bacillaceae; genus Bacillus; species Bacillus cereus group sp. Bce019. Next base: position 122,449 of record NZ_JBPWJX010000005.1, on the reverse strand, counting down.
CGGATCTTGTTTTAGTATCTGTCGGAGTGAAGCCGAATACTGATTTTCTTGAAGGAACGAATATACATACAAATCATAAAGGGGCAATCGAGGTAAATGCATATATGCAGACGAATGTGCAAGACGTATATGCAGCTGGTGATTGTGCGACACATTATCACGTGATAAAAGAAATTCATGACCATATTCCAATTGGAACAACTGCAAATAAACAAGGGCGACTTGCCGGGCTGAATATGCTGGATAAACGAAGAGCTTTTAAAGGAACGTTAGGTACAGGCATTATTAAATTTATGAATTTGACGCTTGCAAGAACAGGATTAAATGAAAAAGAAGCGAAAGGGCTACACATCCCGTATAAAACAGTCAAAATAGATTCGACTAATATGGCGGGCTATTATCCAAATGCGAAACCACTTTACTTGAAATTACTATACCGTTCCGACACGAAACAATTATTAGGCGGACAAGTAATTGGAGAAGAAGGTGTAGATAAACGGATTGATGTAATCGCAATGGCACTCTTCAATAAAATGAGCATTCACGATTTAGAAGATGTCGACTTAAGTTATGCCCCACCATATAACAGCGTTTGGGATCCAATTCAGCAAGCGGCAAGGAGAGCGGAATAGCACTTTTTAAAGTGCTATTTTTTTTACAATGAGGGAGTAAATAAAGTTTCACTTTATTTTGAATATACCGTGCCCCCTTGAAAACATCGTACGTATCGCTTATATTTTCATATAGTATTTATTTTTTAAACGAAGCAATGAACGAACCAGGGGGCGCAGTATGGCAATTAACATGAAAACAATCGAAGAATGGATTGCTGAATCAAATGCAAGACATGAAGAAGACTTTGGACACGTTGTGGAAGAAATGAAAGAAGTATGTGTCGGACTTGATAACGCGACATTAATTTATACGAAAAATGTATTTTGTTTCGGTAAAAAAGTAGAAGTATTTTTCTTCTTCCAAGACCATGTCGTGATTGGACAAGAAAAAGACGAATATGTTGAGATTGAAAAATTAAAGTATGATGCCATTACAAATAGTAACTTAAAAACAAATGACAAAAATACAACGTTAGAATTAAAGTTTGCTAACGGACAATCTATTAATTTAGATAGTTTAAATGATAACTACGGTACGAAAAATTGGTTATTTGCTAGACAAATTAAGAGTATTTTTAAGTTAATCTAGTAAGAAAGCACGCCGTCCATCGGCGTGCTTTTAACTATGCAAAGCCCCTTTTAACCAATTCCGCGCCCGATATGCCCCAACTGGAACTTGAATAAGAGATGTTTCATTCCCAGCATCAATACCGTACAATTGATCACATGAATTTGTATCAAAACTTAGTAACGGATGCCCGCCCATCCCCATAGCAGTTGCAGCAAAAACGAGTTTATGAACGAGTATACCAGCTTCCATTTGGTGAATGCGGTATCCTCTATAGCCTAATGCATTTGTATAGTAATCTTTCTTTCCGACTACATGTAAGCAAAGTGGTACTTGAAAAAGGTTCACGTTATCCATCGTCATACTAGACTGAAGTGGGTAGCGAAGGTCTCCATATCGAATTGGTTGTATGGAATGTGTTTTACTGTTATAAGCGTAAGCCCCGTTTTTAATATTTTTCACGTTATAAAAACATCCATATAAGGAGACGCGTGTATTTTCATTTGTATACTTACCGTCAAGATCGTTGTAATAGGGGAAGGAGAGACTCGCTTCTTGTAGTAAAGTAGCGAGCTCAGCTGCATCCCATTTCGTTAAAATAAAGTCAGCATCAGGGGAATACCGTTTTCTGCAAAGTTGTAAGAAATCATAAGATAAACGCTCTACTTTCGGCAGTTGTACAGCGTGCGCATGATGTTGATAGTGCTCTTCATGAGCTAGTGTTTGGAACTGTGCTGTCGATTCGATCATAGAAGCCTCATTTATTTTTGTTATCATCGGATACTCATTTACATGCTTTGAGCGAACGAAATGTTCATGTGCGAGCGGCGGAATTTGTTGCAACAACTCATGAGAAGTAACTGTTTTATTTTCACGGTAATCATTGTGAAACCAATTAGTTTCTGGCTCTGTACTTAAAGGAATAACGGCATACACACTTTCTTCACCTTCTGACAATCCGAGTAAATGATTCAGTGCACGGTCTAGAAATTGAAAGTATACGCCGTTCGTATAACCGAACTGTTTTGCACATTCTAGTAATTGTCCAATGAGAACCCCGCTATCTAATCCTTGAAGTCGATATGAAAAGTTATTGTATTTAAAGAAGTTTTTCCAAAACATAGTGGATACAAATGCAACACCGAAACAATCATGTATGTTACAGCAATTACCGAGTGTGTCTGCTAAATAAGAATCGAAATTTCCTTCGCGAAGTAAAATAAGTCGGTGATGCGCGGCGTCATAATGGTAAATGCCGTCTGGATAATCATCAATCTTTAAATAGATATACAATTCATTCGGATATAAAGCACCGCCTGAAGGAATGGATCTACGTAATACATTTCTCTCGCTATTTAGCTGACATAATTGTGTTACACCAAATGAATACCAAAGGTAGTGACCAATCTCATTTAGAGTAGGTGTAGTAGAAGAGCTCGATAAAGATAACGGGATTTCTAAGGAAAGCGGGATGGTAGGTACATTTCGATATAATTTATAAGGAAGCGGTGCGTCTTTCCAGTCCACCTCATGATTCGGCATAATTTCATCAATAGAGAAATGGAGATGATGTAAAAAAGTATCTAGCTGCATGAAATCCCTCCTTTACTATGGAAACGGATGTGGATGTGGATTTAATCTTTCATTTGTTAAAGGTTCGTCTGTATATCCAAGTGTCATCGGTACGGTATATACCCGGTCCAATCCTGTAACCCGAGTAAGATGGTGTCCGAACGTCATCGGTAACATGCCTGGAATAATAACTTTTACACAGTGTAGTCCGTTCTTTTCTATAAGGGGAACGGTTTGATCTACAACGATTACTTCAAGGTCAGATTGATGCAAACGATTTAAAAGTTGGTGGAGATCGGATGTTAAATCCATATTAAATGATTGTGATACATTCATTTCTTGGAACGTTTGCACCGGTGCATCTTCTCGTAAAAGGAAGTGAAGACGTTCTTCCGTTTCTTTCAATCCATACAGCATACTATGGTCTTCCATTTTATTAACGAAATAAGGATCTTGTAAGCATTTTTCGTAGTATTCTCTTTTGTGCTCGAGCTCATCGTCTGTTATAAGTAACATTCCTGCTATTTCTTGAATGGCGCTTTTTAAGGCTCGAATAGGATCTAAATGAGCGCCTCCCGCACAAACAACGTTCATTCCATTTTCACGCGTATTTTTTGCAATTACCCATAAGCTCGGGATGCCGTGTTCCATCGTCGCATTAAAAGTGTATAATTCATATCCGGTAATCGTACGTAACCGCTGGATCATTAATTGTAATTCCGTATCATTTGCTGAATTAAGATCAAGGCGGGGAAGAGGTAATTCGGCATACCAAGTGAGTAAGAAGGCATCACGCTCTACAATTTCTAAAATGCCGTGAAAAATCGCTTCTTCTAAACTACCGCCAATTGCACATCCATTTGATGTTTCATACACGAAAGCATCTCGATGACCGAGGCTATAATAAGCAATTGATTCAGGAACTAAAAGCGGTCTGTTTTGTGATAAAGAATATCCCCATACCCAGTTTTGCTCATAATCAGGATCAAACGGTTTAAATGGAAAATTATCACGATTGTAATGTTCATTTGCATGTACACCGAGTGTGAGGGGATTTAGTGCATGTTCCTCTAAATCATGAAAACTACCATGCACATTTGTTTTTTTTCCACGAGGCGACATACCGCAATATCGTTCTAAACCTTCTAAAATGGCAGTTGCTTCACTCACTGCAAATGAATGAGTTCGGCCTGCAACACCTTCATTTCCAAACATTAATGGCATGTTTATAATGACATCAGCGAATGGTAATACAGAATGCTGCATTTTGCCGTTCAACATACCGACCCGATAATCTAAATAGTCTCTCGTTAAAAATGTGTTTAATTCATGAATGGAACGGCAGCGATACGTTTCGGTGCTTACTTTTAAACTCGGTTGTAAAGAAACTTCCGCCGCATCCGCAGTATCATCAGGTAAATTACTACATACAGGACAGAGAGGATCTGGAAGAAAAGAATGCCGCGTACATTGTAATGTTTGTAAGTTTAGTAAAATAAGTTTATTTTCTAAAGAAGAATGGTTATGAGTTAATATTTTTTCTGTTTCTGCGCAAATAAGATGGCACATTTGTAACATTCCATTTTGGGTGGCACGTACATCACGCCTCGTTACATTATCTGCTTTAAAGGCATATTTCCGCTGTAGTTCCCACATTTCTTTTTGATCAAAGCCAGCGATAAAACGGCGTCCATCAGAACAATGGGAACATCCGGGCGTAAGAGGATGAATGTAAGGACCGATAATACCTTCGCCAAATGAAGTAAAACCACGTAGCCACGGAATATGATTTGACTGAAAAATTAGCTCAGCATCATGATGAATAGTAGAAGGAGATCCATCATGTAATACGAGAGCGAGATGAATATTTTCAGGAAGTTCTTCTGTAAGGGTATGCTGACGAATGATGGAATATTGTTTGCATAATTGATCATGTACATAGTCTGCAAGAAGGCCATCTCCTATAAGCAATATATTTTGAGTCATAGACCGTCCTCCTTTGCAATTAATACTCCGTACACACCATCTAAGTTTTCTTTCAAAAATGATTCAATTGCCAAATCAAATACGAATGGATAAAAATTATGTTCTTCTAAATGCTGTAAGGCAAGCTGTAAAGATTGCACACTTGGAATTTCTTCTTCCGCTTGTATTTCCACTCTAAAAGAATCCGTGTCATATAAAATAATAGATGATTCAGGCAAGATATTAGCTCTGTAAGGAGTCTCTTCACTTTGAATGTGGAGCAGTGATAGTTGTAGTGCGTTCCGTAAGGCTAACGTCATATTAATATTAGATGCACCGTACCATCTATCATTTATACCAACCCAAATGACTGGAAAACTGAGAATCTCTTCACTCATTGCGATTTTAGGTGTTTCATGAATTGTAGCAAGAGCATCGTAATAAAATCTACAATGTTTATCGTGAATATCAGTTAAATCAATCGTTGTAAGTTCTTCTAGCATATGTGATTGCCGCTCATACAATTTATTGTTTAAATGTTGTTGTAGTGCCCGGTAAAATCCTTCTGTCATCGTTTCTCCAGCACCGATACCGATATCGTTATGTTCAGGAATAAGGCGGTGAATGATTTCTGCTACATATGTTTCAATCCCTGTTAAACCAGCTTCTCGGCGTGCTTCATTATGAGTCAATCCACTGCGAGTCATAAGAGGGAGAAGGGGAGCTGGGCCATCTGATAGTGGAGTGGCTACTTGAATATAGCATTGTGATAACGGTAATTGATATGAATCTTGTTCATCCCATACATGGAATATACCGGCTTCTTTAGAAGTTAATGAATCGAAAAAACGGAATAAATCAGTCGAGGTATGTTGGCCATACCGATGCTCGAGTTTTTCAGAAAGGTTTTCTATCGTATCAATTGTAAAACTTTCATCAGTTGCAAGAGGATGTTTTATAAAAGAATGCCACGTTCCTTCAAGTGTTTCATAGTTTAATAAAAAGAATTGCGATTCTTTTTCACGATATGAATCATCCGCGACATGTTTAAACAATTCAAAAGCGATTACATTTGCTAACATGGCAGATGTAATTTGCGAGAAGGAATCCGATGAATTTTCATTTTGCAAAGTCGTTTCATGTAGCCGATGCCATGCGGATTCCCAGCATTCATCACGATTTTCCGTTACGACAGGTCCAGCTATACCGAGTGTTGATAAACAAATAGCTGGTATAAAATTCTTTTTCGTTTCTCTACAAATAGTGTGAATTGTTTTTAAACCGTCAATGTCTCCATTTTGAGAAACATATAAAATCCAATCAAAAGGTTCGAATACTTCATGTAAGGGACGGTCAATTGTAGTATCGATTTCTTGAAGGAGTACACTGTTATCAACTTCATATGCACGTTCTATTAGCTCATGTATTCTGTCATAGTTTGTTTCATCCCGATCTGTAACGAGGTAATGAAATGTAGGTAAACCAGATTCTAATAAAGAAGAAACTAAAGAAGTAAGCATATCCCCAGAGCCAAGTACAAGGACATTTGCTCCGCGGTATGTTTCAAATTTTAAAGCACCTGAATGAGAATCAGCTTCTAAAAATTCAATTTGTGAAGCATATCTGTCGAGTAATGTACTGTTTAATTCATGAGGGGCATCTTGATTTGCATCGCGAACGAAACCATTTTCATATAAAATCTCTCCAATTTCAAATACTCGATTTTGATAGGGGAGAGGGAGGCCATCGGTTATTTCTGCTAAAGAATAATTCCCGTTAAACATTGGCATTAATTTTTCAATCCAGTCATAAATTCCATCACCGTCCATACGAAATGAACTGGCGTTATTTCGAAAATAGACACCCCCGTTTGAATCGGGGAGGAAGAAAGTATCCTTATTTACTTTAAGTTTTGCATGAATTGGAAGGTTATTCATTTTAATCCTCCTTACGTTTAGGCATACATTATTAGCTTATGTCATGCGATTTGTCCCGTATGAACGCAAAAAAAGGCTGTAGAATGATGTATTCTACAGCCTTTATATATTAGATTATTAATCCATCAACCTTCTAATAATAATGACTTTGGATCTTCAAGCATATCTTTAACAGCAACAAGGAAGCTAACTGCTTCTTTACCATCAACAATACGGTGATCGTAAGATAAAGCAATGTACATCATTGGGCGGTTTTCCATACGCTCGTTATCAATTGCAACTGGGCGTACTTGGATTTTATGCATTCCTAAAATACCAACTTGAGGGCTATTTAGGATCGGTGTTGACATTAGAGAACCGAATACACCACCGTTTGTAATTGTAAATGTACCACCTTGTAGTTCTTTTAATGAAAGTTTGTTATCGCGTGCTTTTTTACCTAATTCACGAATTTCGCTTTCGATTTCAGCGAAGTTTAATTGGTTAGCATCGCGTACAACTGGAACAACTAATCCATCTGGAGCTGCTACTGCAATACCGATATCATAGAATTTTTTAATGATAAGCTCGTCACCTTGAATTTCAGCATTTAATAATGGGAATTGTTTTAATGCTGCAACAACTGCTTTTGTGAAGAATGACATGAAGCCAAGACGTACATCATGTTTTTTCTCGAAAGCATCTTTGCGTTCTTTACGTAATTCCATGATCGCACTCATATCAACTTCGTTAAATGTTGTTAACATTGCAGATGTTTGTTGAACTTCTACAAGACGTTTTGCAATTGTTTGACGGCGGCGGGACATTTTCACGCGCTCAACTGGTTTTTCGAATTCCGTTTTTGCAACTGGAGCAGGAGCTGGACTCTTTGGAGCAGCTGGTGCTTCTTTTGGTGCTGCAGCATGAGCTTGTACATCATGTGGTCTCACGCGTCCAAGTGGATCTGTACTACGTACGTCGTTTAAGTCGATTCCTAATTCACGAGCCATCTTTCTAGCAGCTGGTGATGCGATAGGACGGTTTGTATTTGGTAACCCTTGTAGTGTTGCAGTTTGCTCAGCACTTGGTACCGCAGCTTTCGGTGCTTCAGCTGTTTCTTGTTTTGGTTGCTCAGCAGCCGGTGCAGGTGTACTTACTGCAACTGGTGCTCCATTAGCATCTAAAATTGCGATAGTTGCGCCAACTTCAACTGTATCCCCAGGTTCGCCTAGTAACTTCGATACAATACCTGAATCTTCTGCAATGATTTCTACATTGACTTTATCAGTTTCAAGCTCAACAACGCTGCCACCTTTCTCAACTTTGTCGCCTACGTTGATAAGCCATTGTGAAATAGTTCCTTCAGTAATAGATTCTGCAAGCTCAGGTACTTTAATTTCGATCATTTTAAATGTCCTCCCCTTATTTGCCTAACGGTGTGTTTTTTCTTCTTTTGTCTTCGGTAATCTCCATTTGTTAGCCTGGCCTTAGGCAGAATATCTGCCCAAGGAACAAGCTAGAAACATTCATTGTTACTTTTTAGTTGCTGTAAACTTCAATTTCTTGTTTATCTTGACGGAAGTTATACTTCACATCTAAAGCATGTGCAACAATTAGCTCTTGCTCAGCTTTGTGAGCGAATGGATCGCCGCCAGATGGACTAGAGCGATCAGGACGTCCAATGTAGCCTGTTTTCACTTTATCTCCAGCAAGTTCGAACAGAATTGGAGCCATGTAATGCCATGCGCCCATATTACGAGGTTCTTCTTGAACCCAAATGATTTCTTCTAAGTTTTTAAAGCGTTTAATAATAGATTGAACTTTCTCAGCAGGGAATGGGTACAATTGCTCAATACGAACGACATGAACTTCGTCTAAGTTGTACTCATGTTTACCAGACTCGATTTCTGCTGCTAAGTCAATCGCCATTTTACCTGTGCTTAAAACAAGACGTTTTACTTTATTTGGTTTCATGCCAAGGTTTTCTTGTTCTAAAGCAGGTTGGAAACGTCCTTCGCTTAACTGACTAGCAGTTGAAAGCGTAAGTGGGTGACGTAATAAACTCTTCGGCGTCATCAATACTAATGGTCGAACAGCTTCTGTTCCTAAGATAGATGCTTGACGACGCAGGATATGGAAGTATTGAGCCGCGCTCGTTAAGTTTGCAACTGTCCAGTTATTCTCAGCAGCTAACTGTAAGAAACGCTCTGGACGTGCACTAGAGTGCTCTGGTCCTTGACCTTCATAACCGTGTGGTAATAGAAGAACTAAGCCAGATTTTTGACCCCATTTTGCTCTTCCAGCTGACACATATTGATCAAATAACGCTTGCGCAGTATTTGAGAAGTCACCGTATTGCGCTTCCCACATAACGAGAGTTTCTGGAGCGAATACGTTATAACCATATTCGTAACCAACAACAGCAGCCTCTGATAACGGACTGTTATGAACAGAGAACGATGCATTAATGTTTGGTAAGCGATGTAACGGTGAATATGTTTCGTTTGTATCAGTATCGTGTAATACGATATGACGGTGTGCGAATGTACCACGCTGTGAATCTTGACCAGTTAAACGAATTGGCGTACCTTCTTGTAAAATAGAAGCGAATGCTAACGATTCAGCAAGTGCCCATTCAATTTTACCGTTCTCTTCAAGAGCATCTTTACGGCGCTCAAGAATTTTCTTCACTTTCGGATATACGTTAAATCCTTCTGGCCAAGATAGTAGACCTTCATTAATTGCACGAAGTGAGTCAATCTCAACACCAGTATCAATTGGTTGAATACCTTTTGCAACAACATCTGGTACTTTAACGTGAATTGTTGCGTCGCTCGTATCAGCTGGTGGTACTTGTGCATAGTCGGATTTTAATTGCTCTTGTGTAAACTGTGTAATTGTTTCAACCTCATCTGCATTTAGAACACCAGCAGCTTGTAATTGATCTGCATAAATTGCCCTTACAGTTGGGTGGTTTTTAATTTTTTTGTACACTTGTGGTTGCGTAACTGCTGGATCATCCATTTCGTTATGACCGTAGCGGCGGTAACCAATTAAATCGATTAAGAAATCTTTTTTGAACAACATGCGATATTGAATTGCAAGGTTAGCAGCTGCAAGACAAGCTTCCGGATCATCAGCGTTCACGTGAACAATCGGAATATCGAAACCTTTTGCAAGGTCACTAGAATATTTCGTAGAACGAGAATCATAGCTATCAGTTGTAAAACCAACTGCATTGTTTGCGATAACATGAATCGTTCCGCCTGTTTGATACGCGTTCAATCTGCTTAAGTTGAGTGTCTCAGATACAATACCTTGACCAGGGAATGCAGCATCACCATGAACTAAAATTACGAATGATTTTGAAGTATCTTGATCTGGAAGACCAGATTTTTTACGATTCTCTTGAGCAGCACGTGCGAAACCTTCTACTACAGGATTCACGAACTCAAGATGACTCGGGTTATTTGCTAATGTCACGCGAGTGCTAACTTCTTCGTTACTAACGACTTGTTCTCTACCTAGGTGGTATTTCACATCGCCAGTCCAGCCAGAATTAGCCACTGCGCCTTCTATTTTTGCATGTTTGAACTCAGCAAACATGTGGCTATATGGTTTTTCTAATACGTGAGCAAGTACGCTTAGGCGACCGCGGTGAGCCATACCAATCATGACATCCTCTACGCCGTTCTTAGCACCTTCTAGAACAATTTCATCTAAAACAGGTACAAGCATATCAACGCCCTCGATAGAGAAACGTTTTTGCCCAACGAATGTTTTATGCAAGAATTGCTCGAAACCTTCAACAGCTGTTAAACGTTTTAAAAGAGCAGTTCGTTTTTTATTTGATAGTGGTTGACGCAATGAATTTGATTCCACCATTTGATGCAACCACGCGCGTTCTTCACTATCTTGTATATGAGAAAATTCATAAGCTAAAGATTTTGTATAAACGTCTTTTAATCTATGAATTACATCAAGTGCAGTGTGAATACCTTCTGGTGCATCTGGCCATACTGTTTTCGCTGGAATCGCTTTCAAGTCAGCATCGCTCAGTTCGCTCATTGCTTTCTCAAGAAGAGATTGTCCATTTGCAGCATCTTCCATCGGGTTGATGTGAGCCAACGTGTGCCCGAAAGAACGAATCTGCTCAACAAGTTGAACGACTTTAAGAATTTTTTCAATGTTACCTGTGTTTTGAGGAGAAAAATGTGTTGCTGTGTTGTCCCCTGTTACGACATCATCTTGAAACGAAGGAGCTCCAAAAATTTCAAAAAGCTCTTGTAATTCCGGATCAACAGAACCTGCTCCAGTTACGTAAAGATCATACTGCTCAATAACATAACCAAGGTTCGGACCGTGGAACTTGGCCCAAGGGTTTGTCGTTGTATTCTTCCTCGTCATTTGTTTAAACCTCCCAATGCATATAATCCTTTTCCATACAAAGGTGCATTTTGCTCTTTTTCAATAAGTAATAAATCAATAATCAATGTAAATGTTTTCTTTACTCTTATGTTATTACAATAATTTACATAATACCAAACACTATTACTTATCTGTTTTGTAAAAAAACATTCACAATAACTTATCACCCAAGTTAATCTTTCATGTTATAAAGTAATTTTACAGAAAAATGGGGTGGATATATTTGGTATGCCTATACTAATAGCTATAATTGTTGCATTTAAATATAGGTATAATAGTTAGAATGTTTCGATAAAATTAGTTTGAATTATGTATATTGAAATAATAAGCGCTTTCATAGATATTATACAACAATATAACGGAATATAGTATAAAAAATAAAAAATTATGAATTTATCGTAAACTTTATTTAGATAGTGTTAAATATTGAAAGGAAAGTGAAGGATTTCTACAAAAAAAGTTGCTAAACATAAAAAATGCTCCATAAACAGTTAGTTTCTATAAATATGACGAAAAACACCGTAAAACAAATAACGTATTTCGTGAAATAAAGAAATAAATGAAATGTTTTAAAAGGATAAAACAAATATGGAGATATTAAATTTTAAAAAAAGAAGTGAGGAGATATAGTAACAGTTATTTACAGTGTTCCGTGTTTCGCTTCAAAATAGACGTGCTGAAATTGAAAAAAAGTTTCTTCTATATTATTGAATATACTTATGGCACTTACAATGAGTACCGTCTTTATCTCATTTGTTGTTTTGGCAAAAAGATATTAAGATGGAAGAGAGAAAGGAAGATTAACATATGCAAATGATGTATGCTTTTGGCATTGGGCTTGTATTATTTTTAGCTGTATTCTTATTTATTCGTAAAGACGTTCAAGGCGGGACGTTAACGAAACGAGGATTTTATAAATTAATCGCCTGTTTAGTTGTTATGCTTATAGCGATTATTGTAATGATCGTTTTAATAAGTCAGTCACTATAGAGTGTAAAAACGGAACCTTACTTCGGTAAGGTTTTTCTTTATTGTTTAACCTAAAAATTACCACTAAATCCATTTACTATAAATGGATTATATTATATAATCCAATGAAATGATAGATAAGGAGTGTAGTATATGAATAAAAAAACTATCTTCTATTTATTAACTTGTCTACTACTTGTAGCTAGTACTACTTATATAATATGTAACAAAAGAGAACAAGTGCCACCTATATTAGTATGGGACAAACAAGAATACTATGTTACGAATGAACCAGCCAAAGTAGAAGAAGTTGGGCAAAAACTTGGCGAAGTAACAAAGAAAATTAAAACAAGTAGAAAACCTACTAAAAATAGAGAATCTAATACATTACAAGAGAAAACAGAAGTATTTACAATGATTGAGGAAGAAAAAAGTGATTACCCGCCTTTAATCATAAAGGAAGCTTATAGTGATGAATATAGGGTAGTGAGGCCGATGTCGAAGCAGGTATTGTGATGAAAAGGGGATTCATATGCAGACAGTAACTTCGTATCCGTGGTCGTTAAGAAAAATATTTGTCTTTTTCCTTTGCTTCATCCTTCCGCCAATCGGTGCAATTTATATTTTGATGAATAGAGAAGCACTACAAAAGAGGGACTTCATTTTATATGTATTATTTGCTGCTATTAATATATCGCTTTGGTTATCGCTTATAATCTTTGATCGGACTATGTGGATGGTAGCAGGGCATTATATAATTGGAGCAGTTGTTATTGTTTTTTAGAATATGAATAAGAGATAAGCCAGCAACCTTAAAGTTGCTGGTTTTTATTTTGCTATTTATAATGAAGAAACAAATTTTTAATAGAGAGTAGTGGGCGTTATGAGATGGAAAGCAGGAACGTTTGAAAAAATAGAAACGAATGACTCATCTATTGAGAAACTCATACATACATTTAAGGAACAAAACGTAAATGGCGGAGCGGTTATAAGCTGTTTTAAAGTACATAACGAAAATTTTTTCAAAGAAATACCATATTGGAAAGATGGACACGAGCACTTCTTTAGAAGAATCTTTAACTCTTTAGATATAATCAATAGCTTAGAAGAGTTAAAAATACATACGTCAGAAAAATATAAGTTGCATTTTAAAGAGCGATGGGCAGTCATGCTTGATGGTAGCATTGCCGCTCAAATTTTGTCGGGCGGAGCATATGAAGGATTTAAGGAACGACCAGTTATCGCAAAACAATTAGCAGTGAATGTATGTCAATATATGTTCCAAGATCGCTATGAAGATATTAAAGTGTTCGAAAGCTATTGCCCTTGGACAGATTGGTTTTACGATGTTGCATGGGATGCTACTTGGATGGTGTTAGATAGTAGGGAACAGAAAATGTGGTTCATTTGTGCTACGGATACAGATTGATAGAAGAGGGCCTTGTAGGAATGCTGCAAGGCCCTTTATCTTTTGGGAATTAATAGAAAACGAATCATATAAATGCTATACTAAAAAATGTTTGTAATGTCAGTTTCATAATATTGTATGATGCTGACTTACTAGAAAAGATAAGAGGAGAATGAGCGTGCAAAAGATAAAGAAATTATTGCTATTAATGATGGTAGTAGGATTAACAGCAGGTGTTTTAGCAGGGTGTGCAAATCCGAAAGATACTACAGAAGAATTTTTAACAGCGATACAAAAAGGTGATATAGAAAAAGCTCGTACATTTGTTGAGAGTGACAAGGAATTTAATAAACTAAATGAAAAAACAGATGATGCTGAGGCAAAAGCAATGCTAAGTGCAATTACAAAGAACTTTAAATTTGAAAAGCTAGAAGAAGTATCGAAAAAGGATGACAAAGCAGAAGTGAAAGTGAAAATTACATCTGCTGATCTATCCGTTGCTGTAACAAAAGCAGTGGGAGAAGTTATGCCAATGGCCTTCGCTAGCGCATTTAGCGAAGACAAAGAACAATCTGAAAAAGCGATCGAAAAAACAATGACCTCAACTATCATCAAAAACTTAACGGATAAAGATGCAGCAATGGCAACTCGCGAAGTTACATTGAACTTAAAGAAAGACAAAGATGGCGACTATAAAATCGTTGCTGACGATAACTTGAAAGAAGTATTGTTTGCAAATGCGAAATCTTTGGAGAAGATGTTTGGTGGGAAGTAATTGAATTAGATAAAAAAGAGACACTATATCACGTAGAAGGTTGATATGGTGTCTCTTTTTTATATGACCCCGGAGAGGCTCGAACTCACGACCTCCACCCTGTCAAGGTGTCACTAAGGGTCGTGAGTCTAACATAAGTCAAACCGCAAGTCAACGCTAGTCACGAATGCAGTCATATTAACATTCGCGGCTAAATAGTTATACATCCGTCTCGTTTTCTATTATTAATTATAGCGTGTAGAACCGCCAAACTGCAAGATGTTAGGGCGCACTATTGTTTCTTTTACGATTAATTTCTACGTCGGATTCTTTGGTACATTTTCAGATGTTAATTTAACTGTAAGTCGAATGTATAAGTACCAATTAGTTTGAAGTCTATGCTTAATTGTTAATTATAAACACATGGATATGATGTAGCAATTGTCCACTGTGAAGGGAGTGGAGTACTCGTTGTGACAACAGGTGTGATACTAATCATTAAGTAGTTTGGAGATTTTGTTCACTTCTTTTTATTCCAACGTTCATAAAACCTTTTTTGATATTCTCCAACATTTGTTTAGCAATTTAATTTTTAAATTTAAAAGAAAGCTAAAATTTGTTGAAGGGATGCCACTAACTATTTATATGTTGAAAATTTGAATAGCTGCTACAGTGATATAATCCAATATGGTATAATTTTCTATAAAAATATTGGAAAGGGTTTAAGCGATGGGACAATTTCAAAGTAATTTTCAAACGGCAGAACAAATCGCAACGCAAATGAGGAATGCTTCTGATATTATCCAAAGTACGATAAATCGTTCTATAACGAAGTCGAATCGTACTACGCTAACTGTTAATTCCAAAGCACAAGAAGCGAATCAGCAAGCTTTAGATTTAACGAAACAATTTTGTGCCTCCTTTCAACAGGCAGTCGATCATATTCATTCGGTAGCTAAAGAGTTTGAGAGAATGGATAACGAACTTCAACATACTTTTCGCTAATGTGACCACCTTCGTAAAGGTAAAACGGTAGGAGGAAAAAGATGAGTCAAGATATTGAAAACTAAATCAAACAATTAAATCAAAGGTTACGAAGTGCATTTGAAGAACAGGACCGAAATCAATCTGCGATTCAAACTCAAGAGCAAACAGAAGAGGGCTTTTATGAATGGAAAAATCAAAATCGTCGTTTGTTTAACCGAATTTTAGAAACTTGGCATGGAGATAGAGAATTATCTCATTTTTTTACAAATATCTGTCAAGAAGCACAACACATTGAGCGGAAACTTACATTTGAATTTGAAAACAAAAAAGAAGTGTTACTTAAGGAAAAACGAGATCTTAGTGACTTAGAAAATGAGCTTTCCTATCAGCAACAACAATTAGCAAGGGAGGTCAATGCATGAGTTTAAATATGTATTTGGGAGAAGTACAGAACCAGACTCAAAGCATGAATGCTGTATGTACGGCCACCATTCAAGGGATGGAACAAGCCATTCAGTCGATTGACGCATTTGCAGGTGATACTGTTTTACAAGGACAAACTTACGAAAGTGCAAGAACATTCTTTGTCCAAACCTTTCGACCTTTGGCACAAGGAATTATTTTTTTATGTGAAGAGTTAATTCGTCAGAATAATGCTTTTCCCAATGATTTCGAATCACAAGTAGCTTCAACTGATGTCATTGAACAAGAGTTGCTAGAACAAATTCGAGAGATTGACCGAATGAAAGCAAGTATGGAAGCCATCAGTCAAGCTATGCCAATACCGGGTATGGAAGCTATGGCGAATCTTTTTACTGACATGAGGAAAAAACTTCAAAAAAAGCTAGATCATCTACATGAATTTAATCAAACATCTAGTAATAACTATAGTACAGCAATTCAATTAGCTGCTAGCATTGCTATAGGACTTGCAGAAGTACAGAGTGGAAAAGGATTTAATCCTGCCAGCGGCACATTTAGTACGAGAGAATTAAATATGGAATGGCTAACACCTATTCAAGAAATTATGTATGAACAAGCTATTCAAGATCAAATCGAGGAAATGGATTTAATAGAAAAACAAGTGGCTTTAAAGGCTCAGGAAGATAATAGATCATGGTATGAAAAAACAGCTATTGGTGCTTGGGAGTATTTAAATGGTGTTATCGAATTTTTTCAAGGTGCTGGCAGTGCAGCAGCGGAAAACTTTATTGGACTTAAAACGCCTGATAATGATAAATTAGAAAGCAAGATGACTTATCAAGCTGGAAGGCTTACTGGAAATGCTTTATCGATGGTAGGATCTGTTATAGAAATTTTTGAAGGTATTTCACTTATAGGTGCCTCTAATTTCTTAACCTTCGTAGCGGAAGTAGGAACCGGTGGATTGGCATCACCAATTGTTCTTCCGTTAAATGGAGTTGCTACAGTAGCTGGTGTTAGTGTGGCTGGACATGGTGGATTTGTTTTACATAAATCAATTCAAAATGCTAAGGATACTCTTCAAAAATTCCAGTCTTCTCCAAATGGATCTGCTAGTACTATAAAAAAATCGTCACCTAAAAAAGTTAAAAGTTTAAGAGAACAATATTTAGGAAAGACACCTGGAAAGAAATCAAGAACTGGCCGTGAAGTAATAGAAAAAATGAAAAATGAAAATCCACCAAGAATTAGGACAACACGTGCCGGTAAAATGCAATTTAAGGCAAGTGATGGAGTGTGGTATGATCTTAGTAAATCAGATATGGCTCATCTAACCGATGCTGTCTCGTGGTGGAATAGTATTGGTAGGCATTATGGAGCAAAGTCTAAGGAAGTTAGAAAATGGATGCTAGATTCTGTTAATTATGAATTGGATCATTTTAGTTTAAATAGATCAGCAGGCGCTAAATTAGGTGAGAGATATTTGCCACCAACTAAAAAATAATTGGGGGTAAAGGGAATTGGAACTAGAACTAGATGACAAAATATACAATCAAATTGTACAACTATGTGAAGAGGGAGATATTCTATTTGAAGTAGAACAATTTGATCAAGCACTGGAGAAATATTTAGTGGCTTTAGATATGGTGCCAGCACCAAAGACGGATTGGGAAGCGAGTACTTGGTTATATACAGTAATAGGCGACACTTATCTTATTAAAGATGACTATGAAATGGCAAAAAGTAATTTTTATAATGCTTTAAACTGTCCAGACGGTATTTCGAATCCATTGATTTTATTGAGACTTGGAGAGAGCTTGTTCGAATGTGGAGAACTTGAAAAAGCTAAGGAGTATTTATTAAAAGCATACATGCTAGAAGGTTACAAGATATTTTTTGAAGAAGATGATAAATATTTTGACTTGATTAAAGACATTATTTAAGGAGGAGCAATATGGCTATATTACAATCACCTTTAAAAGAGAAATTCGAAAGTCTAGTTAATCAGAGTAATGATGAATTTGATAGAGGTAATCATAATGAGTCTATTACATTATTAGAAGAGGCTTGGAGTGTATTACCTACTCCGAAAGGTATTTATAATGAAAGTTATGATTTAGTGAATGATATTATTGATACTTGTTTTATTGTAAAGGATTTTAAGACAGCAAAAAAATGGTCAGATAAAATGTTTTTAACCGGATTTATGCGTATTGATACAGGTGAAAAAGAATTTATTTCAGGAAAAGTTGCGTATGAATTGGGTGATTTAGAAATAGCAAAAGAGTTTTTCAGCTTTGCTAACAAAAAATCGGAAGGAAGATGTTTTGAAGATGAGGATGTTAAGTATCTTAAATTCTTCAAAAGTTAAGAGTGTAGGCTAGGTGGTAGATAGCTAAGCATTTTATGTATGACGAAGATGAAGAATAAATAATAGCAGAATAATTGAAATATAGGCGTAAACCTCGGTTCACGTCTTTTTTGCGTTTTTTCAGTTTCTCCGCTACAAAGTCGACTTAGGATCGGATTTAATAGTGTGAGAGACGGGAGTAGTAGCTGGCCATCTTTCTACCGGCGCTTCTTCCAAGATATACGAATGAGAAGTTTTGAAGCTTTTTTGAAATTAACGTTACGAAGCAATTCAGGAGTCGGATTTATACATAGGAAAAAGAGTTTAATAAAAATCGGAGGTAGTTACTATTGAAAAATTAATTTCGTCATAACGAAGATGGCACAACGTCGATTTTTATGACTTATTTGGTTTATAATTATGGTCTTCAAATTGTATTTTCTCGTTCTCCATAAATACTACGTAGTTGCGGATTACATCAGTCGTAATGGTATCTATATTTCTACTAAGACTTTTGTAATCGAGGAAATACGTAAAGTATCGAAAGTTTTCTTTAGACTGATGCAAAGTACGTGTAGCTCGTCCTTCAGCTAACTTGGCATGATAAAATCTCTCGAACAAGTCGTCGATCGTTTGTGTAGCAAATGTTCGTAACTCTTTCTTTACACGTTTCCCTTTACGTTTTGAAACAGTTCCTTCATTAATAGCTGTCATAAAAAAAACGCCTTCTATTTCGTTTTTGAAAACGAGACGAGAGACCTATAACGACCCGTTGTAGCTGACCGCCACCCTGGTTAAGTCAACGGAAAATAAAAAAAACGTATCAAACGTTAATCTGACACGGTTTACGATCATTTTATGATCCCGGAGAGGCTCGAACTCACGACCTCCACCCTGTCAAGGTGGCGCTCTCCCTGCTGAGCTACGGGATCCCAACTATAAATATTACGACCAGCAATGTGTTTTCATTCGTGTAATCGGAGGATTTGTATAATTTGTTGAATATTGTAACGTTTGACGTATTCCTATAATAGCAACAAAATTTAATAGTGTAAAGATGTAATTTTCTGAATATTATTATTCCAATTTGTATATAAAAAATAAGCCCCGAAGAGCTTATTTCAATAATAATAATATCACCGCAATTATCAATGATATTATCAAAAATACAAGCATAAATAATAGAGCTCGTTCATGAGCTATCGTCCTGTAACTGTCATTCCTGCTGTGTAAATTGTATCTACAGAACCGTCAGCACTTACAACTTCAACTTTATAGCGATATGTTCCATTGTCTGAAATGTTTTCGCCATATCCTGTGAAAGTAGAAATTTCATCGTTACTTCCAGCTGGAACCCATTGATTTTGCCAATGGAAGAAAGTATCATATTCTCCCCAGTTATCGCCATATTTTTTCTCGATGCTGACATTGTAATGAATATCTTCAGCTCGTTTATTTGTAATTCTTGCAATTACGTTTTGACCAAAGCTATATTCTGTAGCGTGTACTTGAACTGTAACACCGTTCACCGTTTCACCAGGACCACAAATGTAATGACAACCATCCCATTCGTCAGCATGTGCTTTTGGTGTTTCAATGTTCATAACCGTTAAACCGCCTAAAGCTAATGCGCCAGTTAATAATACTTTACTAAATGCCTTCACTTGAAATTCCCCCTAAGTATATTCTCAATTCGTTCGATAGGCGTCACATTAAATAGTTTAATAAGATTAATCTAATCGAACACTTTTTTCCTCGAGTGCATTCGCTATGAATCTTTCATCTTGTAGTAATCTAACCTCTACATAAAATTTCATAGTTTTGATTTCATATATGTATCATGATTTACATAGAACAAATCTGTTAATATGTTTTGGTTATTTGCTTATCCCACTACTCTTTATTACCTTTTATTGGTAAAATGTTGGTTTTATTATATACCATTATTATCTATTTACAAGAGAAAACAATACTGTATGCAAAAATGCATAATAAAAAACACTACTTGTATTCTGAATTACAGAATACAAGTAGTGTTGGGTTTCAATTAATATTTAATTGGAACCTAATGCTAATTTTTTATGTTTAACAGTATACATATATCACTGTTTTTTTAGTCATAATTGATAAAATTTGTTCAGGGGACGCTCTTCCTGTTGAGCTATGGGATCTTTAAAAGGGAAAGTATAAGCGATTATGAGAGTAATGTATGAAGGGATAATGATGAGAAGCGAATTTAGTAGAAAGTAGTCTTTGGATGTAGAGGTTATATTATTTCCGATACCAATCCAAAGGACCTTCATCACTCAAATCAACAAGAAAAGGGAACAAGAAGTGTAAAGGTAAGCTTATAAGTTCTGGCATAGCGTTCACTGTTTTCTTTGATAGATATTGCCTCCCAAAACAATACGGACAATCTTTTTCAAATGTCACGAGTATTGACCATACATCTTTTACTTTCCACTTCGTTTTACAATACGTACAACGCGCCATTGAGTTCCTCCTCAGTTTAAGGTGTTTTCTAATATATTCTACTTTATTGTACGAAAGTCATTTGAATTTGATGTGGTAAAATGCAAAACAAGCCTAACCTCGTTCTACATTCAGGGAGGGGTTAAGCTTGTTTTAATTCCGTTCAATGTCTCTTTGTATCAGGCTGTTTATACATTGCCTAGATAGCTTCGTGTTAAATTCGGGAGAATAATTTTTCCATCTTTACTGTATTTTTCGAATAGCTCTGATAGGAGAAAAATAAAGTTTTTATACTGTTCGTCATTTTCTTTCGGAGCATAAGATGCTGATAAATTCCTTCCCAAAAACCCTTCATAATCAAAAAGTAAATCATTTTGATATTCTTTAAAATCATACTTTCCATCTTTAAAAAAGTTGTTAAATACTTCTGGAGTTTCATCTATTCCACCGCTAAAGCCTTTAAAGTTTGGACAGGTTTTCTGGCAAATTTCTGCATTCTCTTTAATAAGTGGACTAGTTAAATCTCTACTATTCCAAACAAGTGCAACATTTGCTTTTTGTTTTAAAATTCGTTGGCATTCGATTTTGAAAGCCTCTTTATCAAACCAATGAAATGCTTGGGCAACAGTTACTAAATCTACACTATTTTCTTTTAAAGTGGTATTTTCAGCAGTTGCTTTTATGGATTGAAAACGAGAATATAGTTTTAATGATTGCTCAGCCATCTTTCTCATATCATCATTTGGCTCAACTCCAATAACATGTAAACCACTTTCAAGCAGCTGGTGGCTAAATATCCCCGTACCTGAACCAATATCAGCCACAATCCGATTCCCTTTCAGTTGGTTAGCTGAAAGCAAGTAATCAATATATTCATTAGGATAACTAGGGCGATATTTTGCATATATATCGGCCCTGTCAGTAAAATTTTCTGTTGTTTTCACAGTACTACCTTCTTTCTTACGATATGATGTACAGAAATAGAAATTAAATATGAATTCAGGCATCAGTCTTTAAGTCTACAACTTAAGAATCCAGCTAAATAGAGGGCCTCAGTTTCTTTATTCAAATATCCTTTATCCGTTTAGTATACTATTTTAGATAATATCTTCCAAAAGACTAGAATGGCTTACTCAATTATGTTTTAAAGTGTATATTTTTATGGATTTATTTAATAATTTATGAGCGATTGTATGTCGTATTACGTTTACGTAGGTAAGAGATTTTTATTTTTGCTATTTAAATTGGCCAATATATCCTTTTTACAATTTACTGAAAATCATGTATAACAGAGATACATGATTATTTTATCTCGCTATTTGCGGGCAGTAAGATCCCTTACCTCGAAATTCAGCAAAAGTAAAGAAGTTAGGTTCGGGTCGGAATGCCCGTAAAAGTCCGATTCGTGAGGGTTGATGAAAGTTTCACTTTATAAATATTCAGAAGTAGAGGGAGAAAAGTTGTAATGGTAAGAAAAACGTTCAAGATGCGCGTGTCTAAAAATAGAACGATTTCGATTAATGGATCGATTCTTGATGTGGATGTTACACATGATGAATTTTTACAAGAGTTTGTTGAGTGGGTTGATTCTAAAGGTTGGTCGTTTATGGGAATAACAGATGAGATTACGCCCGAGGAAGCTAGTCAAAAGTTAATAGATTCGTTGATTGATGAGAAGGATAAGAAAGAGTAATTCCTTCTTATTTTTATTGTATTTTTATTGTATATTTATGTTCTTTATCGTAAAAGTATGATATAGTAAAAAATAGTGAAATTTCTTCCAATATAATACAAATTACATATGATTGGTAGATTTATTATTTTGTTAAGGAGTAAATGGAAAAGGGAGAGTCATATGGTAAATTTTAAGAAAATTTTGGTTTTTATTACAGTTATTTGTTCGTTTTTTTTGACGCCCATAACATTGCGTGCTGAGACGAATATTGGAGTAAATCCAGAACAAGTTGCACCACCACCTGCGGAAGGACCGAATGTTTTTAGTCAGTTTGCAACGACAATTGATGCGAAAACAGGAGATGTTTTGTATGATAAAAACGCATATCACCGAGCATATCCTGCTAGTACGACGAAGGTGTTAACAGCGATTTTACTCATGGAGCATACAAAGCCAGAGGATCAATTTACATTTTCACAATTAGCATTAGATCAAGAGAAGAGTAATTATCAAATTGAGTTTCAACCTGGAGAGACAATTAATAGAAATACTGCGCTTATGATTTTAATGGTGCTGAGTGCGAATGATGTGTCGTATGCGATTGCGGAGCGGATTGGCGGGAGTGTTGAGAATTTCGCTAATATGATGAATGAGAAAGCGAAGCAATTAGGAGCGAAAGATAGCCACTTTGTAACACCGAATGGATTGCATGATCCGAACCATTATACGACGCCGTATGATATGGCTATGATTACGAAGGGTGTGCAAAAGTATCCTGAAATTTTACAAGCGATGAATACGAAAAGAACGACAGTTACGACGTCTAGGCAGACGGTGTCTATTTTTAATAAATCTAATTTTTTTGAAAATCCATATAGCATTGGCGGTAAGACAGGGTTTACGAATGAAGCACGTAATACACTTGTTTTATTAAATGAGAAAGATGGAAATCGTATTATAAGCGTAGTAATGGCTTCTCAAAGACCTGAAATTTATGAAGATTTGAAGCAGATGGCGGAATATTCTTTCGG
This sequence comes from Bacillus cereus group sp. Bce019, assembly GCF_051781745.1. Classification (NCBI taxonomy): domain Bacteria; kingdom Bacillati; phylum Bacillota; class Bacilli; order Caryophanales; family Bacillaceae; genus Bacillus; species Bacillus cereus group sp. Bce019. Next base: position 99,317 of record NZ_JBPWJX010000005.1, on the reverse strand, counting down.
TCAATTTACGAAGCAAATGGTGCTTGATAAACATAATTGGCATCAAAAAACAACATATTTAAATAAAGATGTTAATTCTGAGTTGGAACAAAGTGCGGAGCTTATGCTTAAGAAAGATGAAGGGAAAAATGTGAAAACTATTTTCCGGGCGGCTTCATTAGATAAAGAATCTTTATATCATAAAGGAATACATCGTGGTGAGGTAGTTGGTGCAGTTGATATTACGAAAAATAATCAAACAATTGCGACGGTAAATGTTCTTTCAACAGAAGATGTCACTTTTACGATGCCTAAAAAAGATACAACTATGCCTGAAGTAAAAGACTCAAATGTGAAAGTAATAAGTGTTGGGATAGGTGCGGTTATATTATTTGGAGCAATTTTATATGTAGTGTTGCGCCGAAATACAAAAGGAATGAAATCAGAAGGTAAATAAATTACTAATAAAAAGACTGTGTAAAATTTTGGCACAGTCTTTTTTCTATATTTTAAATAACTAATAATTGTAAATTTTCTTATTGCAATAACTTAAAGTTCGTTATATCATTTACTTGTGTTCTTGTTAAAGAACACAAGTGGATATTGCATACTTCAAATAATATAAAACAACGGAGAGGGAGAGAGACGATGAAATTAATATGGAAGATAATTAGCAACGCGATCTCATTTGTTTTATTTGCATTGATGGTTTTTTTAGCTTTTGTAGTTATTTCTTCAAAAGCAAGCGGTGGTGATCCGACAGTGATGGGATATCAATTTAAGAGCGTTCTTTCAGGATCAATGGAGCCGACGTTTTTAACAGGATCAATCATTGCAATAGAACCAAACAAAGATGGTTCTAAATATCAAAAAGGTGATGTTATTACCTTTAAAGAGAAAGATCAAAAAATTATCACTCACCGTATTATCGGTGTGAAAGATACAAATGGAAAAGTAATGTATGAAACAAAAGGGGATAACAACAACGGACCAGATTTAGAGCCAGTACTTGCAGAAAATGTAGTTGGAAAGTATGCAGATATTACAGTTCCATATGTTGGTTATTTACTGAATTATGCGAATTCGAAAGCAGGAGCAGCATTACTTCTTATTATTCCAGGAGTCTTTTTGCTTGGTTATTCCGCTATTTCTATTTTTGGTGCTATTCGTAGCATTGACGGAGAAAAGAAAGATAAAAAAGTAGAACAATCCGTCTAGTTCGTTTGGTTATACTTTCCGTTTAGGAAGTTAACAAATATATATTAAGGGGATATGGACATGACTTTAAAGAAAAAATTAGGAATGGGTATTACATCAGCAGTATTAGGAGCAGCTTTAGTTGGTGGAGGAACATTTGCATTTTTCAGTGATAAAGAAGTGTCAAACAATACATTTGCGGCTGGAACACTGGATTTAGCATTAAATCCATCAACAGTTGTTAACGTATCGAATTTAAAACCTGGGGATACAATTGAAAAAGAATTTAAACTAGAAAATAAAGGCTCTTTAGATATTAAAAAGGTTCTACTGAAAACAGATTATAATGTAGAAGATGTAAAGAAAGATAATAAAGATGATTTTGGTAAACATATTAAAGTAACATTCTTAAAAAATGTAGATAAGCATGAGACAATTGTGAAACAAACTACTTTAGATAAATTAAAAGGTGACACACTTACAGCTGTAGATAATGATTTATCGGCTTGGTTCTGGGATGAAAAAGGTATTTCAGCAGGTAAATCTGATAAATTCAAAGTGAAATTTGAGTTCGTTGATAATGGAAAAGATCAAAATCAATTCCAAGGCGATAAGTTACAATTAAATTGGACGTTTGATGCACAACAAACAGCAGGTGAAGAAAGATAATAATAAAAAGGGCTATCACATGGATAGCTCTTTTTCTATTTTTCTAGTATTTGTCTATCAATTTTAATAGTTCTTTACTATAATATAGATAGTGTTCTGTATAAAGAACGTAATGTTCGATGGGAGAGATTAAGATGCTGAAAAGACCGCGTAATTTTAAAAAGATGCTTATATTGCCGTGTATGTGTTCTATTACGTTTTATTTAGGATCTCAAATTATGACGCATACAGAAGCGGCGTTCATTCATGAAACGAAAGTAGAAGCGACGCTTTCTACAGCAATTATATTTCCGAAAACAGTTAATACGTTAAAAGAGCAATCTGAGAAACATAAACAGTTTATTGAGCGTGAGTATGGAACGATGAAGGGGAAATTGAAAGCAACTTCTATTGAAGAAATAAAACAGGTGATTTCTGTATGGCAACAAGGGCGTGAGAAAATTGTTGCTGAGAAGGAAGCTCTGCAAAATGTATATACTGAAATAGAAGCTCCTTACAATCAAATACAAGAAGAATTAAAGGTAAATAAAGATGAGTCGATGCAGCAAGTGTCCATATATGTAAATGAAGGATTTCGCAGTATCAAAGAGAAGCGTGACTATATTGAGAAAGAAATTAGCTTGAAAGCTATTGATGAGCAAATTCAGGCTCTTCAGCAACAATTAAACGTTGCAATTGAAGCGGAAGGACAAAAGAAAGTAGAAGAACAAAAGAAAGCAGAGGAACAGAAGAAAGTAGAAGAACAAAAGAAAGCCGAAGAACAAAAGAAAGTAGAAGAACAGAAGAAAGCCGAAGAACAAAAGAAAGCCGAAGAACAGAAGGAAGTAGAAAAACAGAAGAAAGTAGAAGAACAGAAAAAAGTAGAAGAGCAAAAGAAAGTGGAAGAACAGAAAAAGCTAGAAGAGCAGAAGAAAGCGGAGTAACTGCTTTAGTGAAACAGCCAGAAAACAAGAATGTGGTGTAAGAGAGAGTGAACGAATAAGCAAGACTAGTAATATTTATACGAGTGTGAGGGAACGTTAGCCCTCACCTCTTTGTTTTTCTTTTTTCTTATAGTATTAAGTGATTTGAGTGTGAAAAAAGTTATAAATTATCATTATTTTTTCCGAAAAGTCTAAAAAATATTGAGAAATAAAAATAACTGAAAATATTAATAAATATGTGTTGTGTTTATATAGAGTTGTTCGTTATAATGAACATAAGGTTTTTAAAAAAGAACGCATATTAGCTAAGCTAGTATAGTTTTCTTTACATCTCTTATTGAAAAATAAGTGATAAAAATATAAAAAAAAGCTAGGGGGAATTGATTGTGAGTCTGAAAAAGAAATTAGGTATGGGAGTTGCATCAGCAGCATTGGGGTTAGCTTTAATTGGTGGAGGAACATTTGCATTCTTTAGCGATAAAGAAGTATCAAACAATACATTTGCAGCTGGGACGTTAGACCTTACATTAAACCCTAAGACGCTTGTAGATATTAAAGATTTAAAACCAGGGGATTCTGTTAAGAAAGAGTTCTTATTACAAAACAGCGGTTCGTTAACTATTAAAGACGTTAAATTAGCAACAAAGTATACTGTTAAAGATGCAAAAGGTGATAATGCTGGTGAAGACTTTGGTAAGCACGTTAAAGTAAAATTCCTTTGGAACTGGGATAAACAAAGTGAGCCTGTATATGAAACAACTTTAGCAGACTTACAAAAAGTTGATCCAGATCTTTTAGCTAAAGATATCTTTGCTCCTGAGTGGGGAGAAAAGGGTGGATTAGCAGCTGGTACAGAGGATTATCTATGGGTACAATTTGAATTCGTAGATGATGGAAAAGACCAAAATATCTTCCAAGGTGATACATTGAATTTAGAATGGACATTCAATGCCAACCAAGAAGCTGGGGAAGAAAAATAATAAAAAAGCGGGTATTCCCGCTTTTTTTTATAAAGAAAAAGAAGTGCTGGTTGTAAGCACTTCTTTCTATTATTATTTTTGATTTTGCTTCCACTTTGTAAATTCAAGAAATTCACGAAATTGTTCTTTGGAGACACCAGAGTTCATTGCATCTTTAACGAGTTGTGTCCATTCGGAGTCTAGGTTAGTTTCCTTTGTTGTTTCATCATGAAGTAAAGTATCAACTGGAATTTGTAGAACTGCTGCGATCTTTTCAAGAAACTGAATGGAAGGGTTTTTTTGTAAATTTCGTTCTATAGAACTAATGTAAGATTTAGCAACGCCAGCTTTTTCGGCAAGTTCAGTTAATGAAATCCCTTTTTGTAAACGAAGGCGTTTTATACGTTCTCCAATCATATTTGCGCACCTTTCTATCAATATGTAGTTGTCTTATGATGTCATTATTATAACATAAACTTCGTTAAAAAGAACAAACCTATTGAGCCTGACTGGATGGCTTCATACGTTGGAAAAATTGCTCGATGTCTTGCATGGCGATACCAGCATCTAGAGCTTCAAGTATTAAATCAATCCATTCTTGATCCAGTGCGTCTGTCTTATCTTTGTACAAATGTAATTCCTCCCTAATTATCGGTCATAATTGCTGCTACATAATACATGATAATGCAATCGGATTTTGTGTTTTATATAGTGAATTATCAAATATTTTGTAGATGAAACAAAGATAAAATCCCCATTAAACTCCCTCTATGGAAATTATAAATTGTTCGATAAAAACTTTCAATATTTTCAGAAAACATTGTTGAATTGTGATATATTCGTATGCTAACTATGAAATTTTTACAAGTATATTAAAAATATTACATAATATGACTAAATATTGAAAAAATATTGAATTTTTAATAAAATTCAATTTGTAATACATATTATTTATTAGGGGAGGAAATATGGGATGAACAAGAAACCGTTCAAAGTTTTGTCATCAATCGCTTTAACAGCTGTATTAGGCCTTTCATTCGGAGCTGGCACTCAATCTGCATATGCTGAAACGCCTGCGAATAAAACAGCTACGAGCCCAGTTGATGATCACTTAATTCCGGAAGAACGTTTAGCAGATGCGCTAAAAAAACGTGGGGTAATTGATTCGTCAGCTTCAGAGAAAGAAACAAAGAAAGCTGTCGAAAAGTATGTAGAGAACAAAAAGGGTGAAAATCCTGGGAAAGAAGTACCAAATGGGGATCAACTTACAAAAGAAGCATCTGACTTTTTAAAGAAAGTGAAAGATGCGAAAGCAGACACGAAAGAAAAATTAGATAACCCTGCAACAGGAACACCTGCAGCGACAGGACCAGTTAAAGGCGGATTAAATGGTAAAGTACCAACATCTCCAGCAAAGCAAAAAGCGTATAACGGTGATGTGCGTAAAGATAAAGTACTCGTTTTACTTGTAGAGTACGCTGACTTTAAACATAACAATATCGATAAAGAGCCTGGTTATATGTATTCGGAAGACTTTAACAAAGAACACTATGAAAAAATGCTATTCGGTGACGAGCCGTTTACATTAGATGATGGAAGTAAAATTGAAACGTTTAAACAATATTACGAAGAGCAATCTGGTGGTAGTTACACTGTAGATGGAACAGTTACAAAATGGTTAACAGTTCCTGGTAAAGCTGCTGATTACGGTGCAGATGCTGCTAGCGGCGGTCATGATAATAAAGGACCAAAGGGACCACGTGATTTAGTAAAAGATGCATTAAAAGCAGCTGTAGATAGCGGTCTTGATCTATCAGAGTTTGATCAATTTGATCAATATGATGTAAATGGCGATGGAAATAAAAATCAACCAGACGGTTTAATTGATCACTTAATGATTATTCATGCAGGTGTTGGACAAGAAGCAGGTGGTGGTAAATTAGGTGATGATGCAATTTGGTCACATCGCTGGACAGTTGGACCAAAACCATTCGCAATTGAAGGTACACAAGCGAAAGTTCCATATTGGGGTGGAAAGATGGCAGCGTTCGACTACACAATTGAACCAGAAGATGGAGCAGTTGGTGTATTCGCGCATGAATATGGTCATGATTTAGGTTTACCAGATGAGTATGATACACAATATAGCGGTGCTGGTGAGCCAATTCAAGCTTGGTCTATCATGAGTGGCGGAAGCTGGGCTGGTAAAATTGCAGGTACAACACCAACGAGCTTATCACCACAAAATAAAGAGTTTTTCCAAAAAACAATCGGTGGTAACTGGGCAAATATCGTAGAAGTAGATTACGAGAAATTAAATAAAGGTATCGGCCTAGCAACATATTTAGACCAAAGTGTTACGAAATCTAACCGTCCAGGTATGATTCGTGTTAACTTACCAGACAAAGATATAAAAACAATTGAGCCGGCATTCGGAAAACAGTATTACTACAGCACAAAAGGTGATGATCTTCATACGAAGATGGAAACACCACTGTTCGATTTAACAAATGCAACGACTGCAAAATTTGACTTCAAATCATTATATGAAATTGAAGCAGAGTATGATTTCCTTGAAGTACACGCTGTAACGGAAGATGGTCAACAAACGTTAATTGAAAGACTTGGTGAGAAAGCAAATAGTGGAAATGCAGATTCGACAAATGGAAAATGGATTGACAAATCATATGATTTAAGCCAGTTCAAAGGTAAGAAAGTAAAATTAACATTTGATTACATTACTGATGGTGGTTTAGCATTAAATGGTTTCTTACTTGATAATGCTTCATTAACAGTAGATGATAAAGTAGTATTCTCTGATGACGCAGAAGGTACGGCACAATTCAAATTAGATGGTTTTGCTGTTTCTAACGGAACAGAGAAGAAAAGCCATAACTACTATGTTGAGTGGAGAAACTATGCTGGTTCAGATAACGCGTTAAAATTTGCACGTGGTCCAGTATATAACGCTGGTATGGTCGTATGGTATGCAGATTCAGCTTACACAGATAACTGGGTAGGTGTACATCCAGGACACGGTTTCCTAGGTGTAGTTGATTCTCATCCAGAAGCAATTGTAGGAACTTTAAATGGTAAACCGACAGTGGAAAGTAGTACGCGATTCCAAATCGCAGATGCGGCGTTCTCATTCGATAAAACGCCAGCTTGGAAAGTTGTATCTCCAACGCGTGGAACGTATACGTATGATGGTTTAGCAGGTGTACCGAAGTTTGATGATTCTAAAACGTATATTAATCAACAGATTCCAGATGCAGGACGTATTTTACCGAAGCTTGGTCTGAAGTTTGAAGTAGTAGGACAAGCTGATGATAATTCTGCAGGTGCTGTTCGTTTATATCGTTAATACTGTAAAACTACCGAGAGATTTTCTTTCGGTAGTTTTTTTGTGAGCAATGAATTTTATATAGCTGAAAAAGTCATATATAATGTAACTTTAAGAATAGAAATTTGTTATATATGAAGTCTATATAAATAATGAAAGAATTGGATAAAAATAGTGGGAGAAGGTGAGTGAATGAGTATTTCCTCTATTGTAAGTAGGCAAAAGGAATATTTTTTAAAAGGGCATACGAGAAGCATCGAAATGCGAAAGAATAATTTGAAGAAGCTTTATGAAGGCATTCAGCATTTTGAAGAAGAAATATTTCAGGCATTGAAATTAGATTTAAATAAGTCAGTTCACGAGTCGTTTACAACGGAAGTTGGATATGTATTAAAAGAAATTTCCTTTCAATTGAAACATATGTCATCGTGGAGTAAACCGAAACGAGTTCGAACAGCACTTACTCATTTTGGATCAAAAGGAAAAGTAGTGCCAGAACCGTATGGTGTGACACTTATTATTGCACCGTGGAACTATCCTTTTCAATTAGCAATTGCACCACTTGTAGGAGCACTGGCAGCTGGAAATACAATCGTTTTAAAGCCGTCAGAGTTAACACCAAGCGTTTCAAAAGTGCTTAAGAGAATGTTAGATGAATTATTCCCAGAAGAGCTTGTAGCGGTAGTAGAAGGTGGCGTTGAAGAGAGTACATCTTTGCTGAGGGAACCATTTGATTATATTTTCTTTACTGGTAGTGTTGGCGTTGGAAAAGTTGTAATGGAAGCAGCAGCGAAACAGTTGACGCCGCTCACTTTAGAACTTGGCGGGAAAAGTCCTTGTATTGTACATCAAGATGCAAAGATAGAGATGACAGCAAGAAGAATTGTTTGGGGTAAGTTTTTAAATGCAGGGCAGACGTGTGTAGCGCCTGATTATATGTATGTGCATTCTTCCGTGAAAGAAAAGCTAATTGAGGCACTGCGACATGAAATTATAGAGCAGTATAGTAAAGAACCTTTGCAAAATGAAAATTATGTGCGTATTGTAAGTGAGCGTCATTTTGAAAGATTATGTGGATTTTTACAAGATGGTCAAGTCGTAATTGGTGGAAACTATAAGAAAGATACATTACATATTGAACCGACAGTACTAGCGGATATTACATGGAAAGATACTGTTATGGAAGATGAAATTTTTGGTCCGATTTTACCAATCATAGAGTACGACAACATAGAAGATGTAATTGGCACAATCCAGCAACATCCGAAGCCGTTAGCGTTATATGTATTTTCTGAAGATAAAGAAATACAAAAGAAAGTGACGAGTAATATTTCATATGGTGGAGGCTGTATTAATGATGTTGTCTATCATCTTGCCACGCCATATTTACCTTTTGGGGGTGTTGGAAGTAGTGGATTAGGGGGTTATCATGGGAAAGAAAGTTTTCGGACTTTTTCACATTATAAAAGCATTTTAGCCCAATCTACAGCATTCGACATGAAAATTCGTTACTCTTCTACAAAAAGTGCTTTAAAATTCATACGAAAGTTGTTAAAATGATGATGGTGTTTATCAGTAGGCGTAGCCGTATGATAATAGCCCCTTCGCAATGGAAGGGGTTTTTCTGTTCGACGTTATGTATCATGCGAAAATGAATCAAACATACTACATAAAGAATAGAAACGAACGCTTGTTAAATAACCATTTTTGTTTGGATCGAAACAAAAAATAGTCTATAGAACATAAATATTTATTCATGAATATAAAAATTTAAAATTTAAGGTAGATAGGACGGGAAAATGAAAAAGATTATTAAAGTTGAAGCAGTTGAAAAACATTTTGGAAATCAAGTGATTATCCCACCTCTTTCTTTAGATATTAAAGAGGGAGAGTTTTTAACAATTTTAGGGCCGAGTGGCTGCGGGAAAACGACTTTACTTCGTATGATCGCAGGATTTGAAACTCCAACTAAAGGGAATCTTTTATTAGATGATGAAAGAATTAACGATTTGCCGCCATATAAACGTCATATGAACCTAGTGTTCCAACATTACGCACTATTCCCACATATGACAGTAGAGAAGAATATTTGTTTTGGTATGAAAATGCAGAAAGTATCAGCAGCAGAGCAGAAAGAGCGTGCTGAAGAGGCAATGCGTTTAACGCAGTTACTTGAGTTCCGTAATCGTAAACCTGCGAAGCTTTCTGGTGGACAACAGCAGCGTGTTGCAATTGCAAGAGCGATTGTAAATAATCCGCGTGTATTACTATTAGATGAGCCACTTGGAGCGCTTGACTTTAAGTTACGAAAAGACTTGCAACGTGAATTGAAAAACTTACAACGTAATTTAGGAATTACGTTCATATACGTAACGCACGATCAAGAAGAAGCAATGAGCATGAGCGATCGTATTGTCGTTATGAATAAAGGACATATCGAACAAATCGGAACGCCGAAAGAAATTTATAATAAGCCGAAAACATTGTTCGTTGCGACATTCATCGGTGAAAATAATATTGTGAAGAACGGGGAAGGCTATGTAGCAATTCGCCCTGAAAATGTAAAAGTACGTTCGGTTGAAGAACCAATTTTAAAAGAATACCATCTTGGACATATTGAAGATATTGAGTTTGTCGGAAATATGGAGAAGCTTTATGTACGTGATGAGAAAACATCAGAATTACTAATGGCATATCAAACTGCTGAAGAGGCAGCGCAGTGGAGCATTGGAGATAATGTATATGTAGGCTGGGAGCAAGAGGACGAGGTGACCTTAAATTGAAAAAAGGGAAATTACTCGCACTACCTACAGTCGCGTGGCTGTTAATTTTCTTCCTAATCCCGCTCGTATTCGTATTAGGATTCGCCTTCATGCAGCGCGGAGCTTACGGGACAGTAGAAATGCAATTTACGCTGGAGAATATATCCCGTGTATTTGATCCATTGTACTTAGGAACGTTATGGGAAACTGTTAAAATCGCAGTTATTACGACAGTAATATGTTTATTAATTGGTTATCCGTTTGCTTATACAATTACAATTGTTGACCGCAAATACCGCTCTATTCTTTTATTATTGGCAACGATCCCGTTTTGGATTAACTTTCTTGTTCGTTCATACGCATGGATTGTTATTTTACGTTCACAAGGTCTTGTGAATACGTTGTTATTAAAGCTTGGCATTATTAGTGAACCGTTAAATTTATTATATAATACTCCTTCTGTAATACTCGGAATGGTCTATTCTTTATTACCATTTATGATTTTACCAGTGTATGCAGCAATTGAGCAGCTGGATAAGCGTAAGCTAGAAGCGGCTTATGATTTAGGAGCAACACCAATAAAGGCATTTTGGAATATAACAGTGCCGATGACGATGTCAGGAATTGCGACTGGTTCTATTTTAGTATTCGTTTCTTCTATCGGAATGTTTGTTGTATCAGACGTGATGGGCGGATCGAAAGTAGCATTAATCGGAAACGTTATTCAAAATCAATTCTTAGGTGCACGTGACTGGCCGTTTGGATCTGCGTTATCGATTATCGTTGTTCTATTCTCTGTTCTGTTAATTTACTTATATTATCGTGCAACGAAAGTATATAAATATAATGAGAACGGAGGGGAATAGGCAAAGATGAAGAAGTTTTTAGTTTCTTATTCTTGGTTAATTTTGTTATTCTTGTATTTTCCAATGATGGTTTTAATGGTCTATTCTTTCAACGACTCTCGCATTAATGCGGAGTGGGAAGGTTTTACATTCCATTGGTATACAGATTTATTTCAAAAACAAGATGTTATTGATGCATTTGTAAATAGTATTACGATTGCAGTTATAACAACGATTGTGACAACGGTACTTGGTGTATTCTTTGCAATTGCTTTACATCGTTATAAATATCGTTTCGAAGGGGCTATTAATGGCCTTGTATATTTACCAATTTTAATTCCTGATATTTTAATGGGATTATCTTTACTAATTCTTTTCAGTCAGTTAGGAATGGAACTTGGACAAACAACGATTATTATTGCACATATTACATTTAGCATTTCGTTTGTTGTTGTTATTTTAGCTGCGCGTCTTTCAAGTATGGGACGTGACTTAGAAGAAGCTGCAAATGATTTAGGAGCAACACCTTGGCAAACGTTTCGTTATGTAACGTTCCCAGCAATTGCACCGGGAGTTATTTCAGCAGCATTATTAACATTCACATTATCAATTGATGATTTTGTAATTAGTTTCTTCGTATCAGGACCAGGATCAACAACATTGCCACTATACATTTACAGTATGGTTAAGCGCGGAGTATCACCAGAAATTAATGCTCTTTCTACAATTTTAATTGTGGCTATCGTAGGATTAATGGTTCTATCTGAAATCTTCCGGAACAAAGGTGCAGATGGTGAAGAAAACTCTGGAGGACACCTTCCTTTATAATACGAACGATATAGAAAGTACAAGGGGGTAATAAACAGATGAAATTAATGAAAAGAATAGCTGGCGTAGCAATTAGCTTTAGCCTTGTTGCTGGTGTGCTTGCTGGTTGTGGTGAAAAGAAAGAAGAATTAAATATTTATAGCTGGGCTGACAATTTTGATGAGCAGGTGCTAAAAGATTTTGAAAAGAAATATAATGTGAAAATTAACTATGACAAGTACGCAAGTAATGAAGAAATGCTTGCGAAATTACAAGCTGGTGGCGCAAAGTATGACTTAATCCAGCCGTCTGATTACATGGTTAAAACAATGGCGAAAATGGACTTATTAGCACCGTTAGATAAAAAGAATATCCCGAATATCGAAAACATGGTTTCTAATTTTAAAACACCTGCGTTTGATCCAGAGAATAAATATTCTTTAGTGTACACTTGGGGTGTAACAGGGATTGCATACAATAAAAAGTATGTGAAAGAAGCACCTACAAGCTGGGCTGACTTATGGAATGAGAAATATAAAGGACATGTAACGTTACTAAACGATTCTCGTGAAGTATTAGGAATGGGTCTTAAGAAGCACGGGTTCTCAAACAGTACGAAAGACGATGCACAATTAAAGACAGCAGCAGATGATTTAAAGAAGCTGCTTCCAAACTTGTTAGCGTTTGATACAGATAACATTAAACAAAAATTCATTACAGAAGATGCTTGGATCGGAACAGTTTGGTCTGGAGATGCAGCATTTATCGCAAAAGATAATAAAGATGTAGAATATGTTGTACCAAAAGAAGGCGGCACAATTTGGGCTGATACGTTAGCAATTCCAAAAGGTGCAAAACATAAAGCGCTTGCTGAGAAATTTATGAACTACTTACTAGATGAAAAAGTAAGTGTGAAAAACTACGAATCAATTGGTTACAGTAATCCAAATGAAAAAGCTCATCCTCTTCATAGTAAAGAATACCGTGATAATCACATGATTTTCTTAACGAAAGAAGAGTTAGATCGTACAGAATGGCTTGTTGATGTGGACGATAAGTTAAAAGACTATGATCGTTACTGGACAGAGCTAAAAACAAAAGGTAAATAAGTAAGGAAATGCGGTTTCTAAAGTAGAAATCGCATTTTTTCATAGTAGGAGGAAATCGTTTGAAGAAGAAGTTACATCAGTATGAGCTAATGTGTATCGGTTTGTTATTTGCTGTATTTGGTATTGTTGCTTGGCGCGTACATGCAGGTGGCGTTACAGTGATGGATACATATGTCCGTGGATTAGTAAGAGGGCTGCAAACGGAAAGTTCTCTTACATTTTTCTCGTACTTTACAAAATTGGGATCAGCAATTGGGATAGTCGCTACGCTCGTTATAAGTTTGCTTGTTTTTTGGAAGAAGCGTTATTATGCTGCGATGATTGTATATCCAATGGGAATTTTAATAACACATCTTGTGAATAAAGGGATAAAAGAGATTGTAAAGAGAGAACGTCCGTCATTAAATGAAGCGCTAGATGCACTTGGATATAGTTTTCCTAGTGGACATGCAATGTTATCGATTATGACATTTGGATTTCTTACTTATATCATTGCTGCTAATTTGAAAAGCGTAGCTGGCAAATGTGCCACAACGATTTTGATGGGTATAGTAATTGTATCGATTGGATTAAGTAGAGTCATTTTAAATGTACATTACCCAACTGATATTTTAGCTGGTTACTGCGTAGGTGGTATTTTGTTAATTATGGCGATTTACTACCATCGTTTACTTACTGAGAGATTAGGGCTTAATAAAGAGAGATAGAAAGAAAGACGTCTGGAAAAACTATCATTATAGTTTTCCAGACGTTTTTTGTTTATATCAAGATGTGATACAGTATAAGTGACAATTGAATCATGTAAAGTAGGTGAAAATGTGTGAAGACAAATGTACATAAAGTTGATAAGTGGGGGAAGTTAGGAGCCTTTTTGTATCAGTTCCGTTATACAGTAATTGTAGCGTTACTGTTGCTCGCAATCGCACTTGGGATTTTTGCTCCAAAGCTACCGGGAGTATTAGGTGGTGATGGTTTCCAAACGGAAGGCGACTATCAAAAAACGAAAGAAATTTTAGATAAAGATTTTAAGAAGTCTCAAGATACGCTTCTGCTCGTTTTTGAGAAAAATAAAGATGCTTCGCATGAGGAATTTAAAAAGCGAATAGATGAAATTGTAAAGAATGTTCAAGAGAAAGAGAACTATGAATCTTTCCATCACCCAATCCAAAATAAAGAAATGCTACAAGATGACATCGGTTATGCGACAATTTTATTTTCCGGGAAAACAAATAAAGAAAGAATGGAAAAGACATTACAATTTGCTGATGAGATTGAGAAAGAAAGTAATGTAGCATTAAAAGTAACACCTACAGGATTTCCGAAAATTAATCAAGAGATTAATGAAAGAACGCAAAATGATTTAAAAGTAGCAGAAATGATTGGATTACCAATTGCGTTTTTTGTATTACTATTTTCGTTTGGTAGTCTTTTGGCATCAATTTTACCGATTTTGAATGGGGCGCTTAGTGTTATTAGTACGATGGGGATATTGTATTTCATCGGTGTTGATAAAGAACTATCTATTTTCGTGTTAAACGTTGCACCGATGATTGGACTTGCATTATCTATTGATTTTGCGCTATTATTTGTGAACCGTTTTCGAGAGGAAGTTGCTAAACGAACGGTAAAAGAAGCGATAGCAATTACATATCAAACGGCAGGACGTGCGATTGTATTTTCAGGATTATGCGTATTTGTTGGGTTATCCGGTTTGTTTTTCTTTAAGATAGATTATATTCAATCTGTCGCGATTAGCGGAATGATTGTTGTCATTATGAGTATTTTATTCTCACTCACACTTCTTCCAGCACTATTATCGTTAATCGGTAAAAGAATATTAAAAAAGAATCAAGTAGCACATACGCCGGCAAAAGCATGGCGTAAATTTGCAAAATTTGTGATGAAACATCCAATTGCAATGATTATTGTTGTTACAACATTTATTGTTATTTGCTTATTACCGTTACGTACAGCTAATTTGCAGTTCCCTGGTGTTGAAGCTTTACCTGAAAAGAGTGATACAAGGATTGCATATGAAAAGTATGAAGAAGCATTTAATGAAACTGTCAAAACACACGCTGATGTTACGTTAGTTGTAGAGACGAAAAAAGATATGAAAGAAAAAGAAAGTCTACAAAAGATAGAAGAAGTCGTTCAAAAGTTAAAAGGTGATAAGAAAGTACATGAAGTAAGAAGTTTATACGACGGGTTAACTGGAATGAAAGCAGATCAAGTTGTTGGAATGTTGCAGTCGCCAGAATCAGCGAAACTAACTCCTGTATTTGAAGCATACACGCAAGGGAATAAGACGACGATAGAAATATTTTTGAAAACAAAACCACGTACAGAGACTGCAAAACAGTGGGTACGTGACTTTAAAAAGAACTATAAAGAAACGGATGTTACGTATTATCTAGGTGGAATGACGACGTTTCAACAAGAATTAGAAGATGAAATTAAAGATAAAGTTGTAATTGGTATGTCTGTTATATTTGGATCGACTTTTGTTATATTATTATTTGCATTCCGATCTATACTCATTCCAATTAAGGCAATTGTTATGAATATACTTAGTTTAAGTGCAACTATTGGAATTGTTGTTTGGTTATTTGAAGGTGGTCATTTCGGTTTAGAAGCGAGTCCGGTTCTGTTTGTCTTACCAATCTTCATTTTTGGCCTCGTATTTGGGCTTAGTATGGATTATGAAGTATTTCTTATTTCACGTATTCATGAGCTCTATGAAGAAACAGGAGATAACGATCAAGCAACGTTAGAAGGGCTCGTTTCAACAAGTAGAATTATTACATCAGCTGCTTTAATAATGATTGTTGTAACTGGTGCATTCGCATTTACTGATATTTTACCAGTAAAGCAGATGGGTCTTGGCGTTGCATTAGCAATATTTCTTGATGCAACAATTATTCGTCTTATGCTCGTACCAAGCTTAATGAAGTTATTTGGAGACTGGAACTGGTGGTTACCATTTCGAAAAAAACGAGAAAAATCATCGTAAAAAATGCTCATCAATATGATGAGCATTTTTTATGAATAGCAAAGCCTACATTTTGCAAATAGTATGTGATAAGAACATTACATAATAAGTAGGTGAAGGCAATGTTTCGTTATTTTAAGTTTAAGTTAAATGATACAGTACAGTTTGCCGAGAACGATGGGCATATGTATCGCATTGTCGGTTATCGGTTAGAAAAAGGATTTTATCCAAAAGATGAATGGACTCATATCATTTATGAACTACTTAGAGAATTTGACGGGTATACGATGGATGCAGAAGAGGAAGAACTTGTAAAGGTCGTTCAAGTAGAGGATGAGTATTACAAAATACAAGAAGTATCAGGTTATCGCTATCCAGTAAAAATGAAACAAAAACAACAAGTGATGAAAATAGAAAAGATGGACGATTTATTAGATGCTTACAATGATTATAAAAGGTTGGCGGATTTCTTTAAGGATTTATCGTATGAACAAAAAGCTGAAGAAGTATTGTTAGAAATGAAAAGACTTAGAGCTTGAGGGGCAGTCTATTATAAGACTGTCCTCTATTTTTGACGGTGCATCAAAGTGTGTTTTCCGTTACAATGAGAGAATCAATAGAAATAAGGTGATAAACAGTATGGAAACAAAGAAAAAGGGTGAATGGTGTGAAATTACCGTTCCAGCTAAATGGAATGGTATAAGTATTGAATCGGTATTAAAAGTAGAATGGGAAATACCGAAAAAGCTATTACATCAGCTTCGTATGGAAAAAGGTGTTACGGTTAACGGGGAACAAAGAAGATGGAATGAGCTTTTAAAAGAGAACGATAAGTTACAAGTCCATATGTTTTCGGAGGAAGAGTACGGTGTAGATCCAGAATATGGTGAATTACATGTAGTATACGAAGATGATCACGTACTTATCGTAAATAAACCAGAGCAAATGGACACACACCCTGCTGAAAAAGGTGGAACCGGGACGCTTGCAAATCTTGTTGCTTTTCATTTTCAAATGCAAGGTTTAGAGACGAAGGTGCGTCATATTCATCGTTTAGATAAAGATACGACAGGTGGTGTCGTGTTTGCTAAGCATAGAATTGCTGGTGCAATTATGGATCGTCTATTAATGGAAAGAAAAATTAAAAGGACGTACGCAGCGCTCGTTGAAGGGAAAGTAAAGAAGAAACAAGGAAAGATTGATGCTGCTATTGGAAGGGATCGCCATCATGCTACAAGGCGTCGTATTTCTCCAAAAGGTGACCAAGCTATCACATATTATAAAGTAGAAAAGTATTTTAAGAAGCAAAACACGACTTTCGTAACATTACAATTAGAAACGGGTAGAACACATCAAATTCGTGTTCATATGAGTCATAATGGTAATCCACTAGTTGGGGATGTATTATATGGTGGACAAACAAAATATATGTCCAGTCAAGCATTGCATGCAATGAAGATAAATTTCTTGCATCCAATTACGAAAGAAGCGATTGAAGTTGATGTGCCGTTTCCTACAAAGTTAAATAATAAAATAAAAGAATTTCAAAAAGAAAATGCGTAAAGTATAAGTTTTAACTTGAAAAAAGTAGATTTTTGCAGGGATTTCTCTAAAAGAAGCGAAGCCGTTAAGAGAAAAGAGAGGTGAGAATCACTTGATTAAATATAAGTATGTACTGGGAATATTTTTCGCTTGTCTTTTACTTACTCTATTTCTCTATCCCTATTTACCAAATCGTATGGCAGTACATTGGAATGTAAATGGTCAGCCAAACGAGTTTATGAGTAAACAAGTCGTTGTAGCATTTATTCCCTGTTTTATTATTTTTTCATATGGATTTTTGTATATTATTTCACATAATATATTTAAGTTTAATGAAAGAGAGCATGGTATTATAGGCGGATTTATAAAGAAAATTACGTTATTTATGTTGTTTATTCATACGCTTATTCTCTTTATTAATTTTGGGGATTTGATATCCTTTCAAACAGGATTAACGATTGGGATTAGTATGTTTCTTTTTATGCTGAGTAAAGAATTTAAGAAAATAAAAGGCAAAGAAAAAGAAAAAGATCCAATTAAATTACAAAAAATTTGTTTAGTGAGTAGACGGATTTTTCAAGTGATGGCATGTGGCATATTGTTTTCATTGTTTTTGAACTTAGAGTGGGGATTTTATGTATTGCTTAGTGTAATAAGCTGTGGATCTATGTTGTTTATGTTATATATTTTCTATTCATACATAATAGAAAGCTATGAAACTTAAAAAAGAGTCTTCTCATTATGAGAAGACTCTTTTAATCTATTTACTTCGTAATAAATTGTTGTGTCCAGTAGTTGCCGCTTTCTACATAACCAACACCGATGTGAGTGAAGCCGTTATTTAAGATGTTTGCACGGTGTCCAGCGCTGTTCATCCAAGCTTGTACTACTTCTTCAGGTGTACGTTGACCTTGAGCGATGTTTTCACCTGCAGATGTATAAGAAATACCAAATTTCTTCATCATGTCAAACGGAGACCCGTATGTAGGGCTGTTATGATCAAAGTAGTTGTTTTTTTGCATATCTTCAGACTTAATACGTGCTACTTTGCTTAATTCAGTATCGATTTTTAGTGCTGGTAAGCCTTGTTTTGCACGCTCAGCGTTTGTTAATTCAACAACACGTTGTTCAAACTCGCTTAAAGATTTTGCTTCTTCAGCAGGCTTTTGCTCAGCTGGTTTTTGTTCAGCAGGTTTTTGAGTATTGTTGTTTTCAGCAGGCTTTTGAGTTTCTGGTTTTTGAACTTCTTCAGCAGGCTTTTGCTCGGCAGGTTTTTGCTCAACTGGCTTTTGAGTTTCTGGCTTAGCTGTTGGTTGCTCAGTTACAACATTTTCAGTAGGTTGTTGACCAGGAATGAAGCAGTTTGGTTGGAAGTTTCCTTGTTGCCATTGTGCTAATGATTCAACTCCCATAGATTGTAAGAATGCTTGTAATTCTTGTTGGCTCATTTGTTTCATCATTACTTTTGAATGCTGAATATTTTGAACCTTTACGTTAGATGGTTGTACTGTTGCAGCTTGTGCATCTAGAGAAGATACTCCTAAAGTAAGAGCTGTTGCAGCAGCTACAGATAATAAAACACGCTTTTTCATGATGTGTGTCCCCCTATATAAAGTTTTAATTTGTTTTCACACGATTTGTTTTTGACAGCCTGTCTGACTGACAAATTCATCGTAGCATACAATTTGCGAGAAAAAAGATGGAAAAAAATTCATAGACTTTAAAATTACCTAATTTATCCTAAGAGAAGAAGGGAGCAAAAATAAGAGAAATATAGAGTATAAAAGGAATTTATAGTGTTTTTATACTTGGTTTTAAGAGGGGGTTTTTGGATAAAGTTACCTAAATAGAAAATGAAGAATCCTATTGTATCAATGGTTTGAACGTTTTTTTGAGGAATATAATGGATTGATTTTTACAAAACTGTAATGTTTCTGTTGTTCTTTTTTATAATAAAGTAACATATTTTTAATGTTGTAGCAGACAAAAAAGCGGCTATCTCTTTACATAGACGAAGGAGATAGCCGTTTTCCTATTATTACGTATGTTACGAGTTAGTTTCAATTGCTTCTAATAATAAATCCACAATGTGAATTCCTCTCATTTTATGAGAAAGCCCTTCTCGCTCAATACCCAATTTCATTTGTAATAAACAACCTGGATTTGCAGTAACAATGGTTGCTGCTTCTGTTTCATGCACACGGTCCATTTTGTAATCTAGAAATTCCATTGATAACTCTGAATGAACAATATTGTAAATACCAGCAGAGCCACAGCAGCGGTCGGCATCTTTCATTTCTCGATATGTTGCACCTTGGATAGCCTCTAGTAACATACGAGGTTCAGAAGATGTGCGCATAACATTGCGTAAATGACAAGAGTCTTGATACGTAATAACTTGCGGCGTGAGTCGTAAGTCAGTTCGCTTATGGAAGTCTAGTTCTACTAGTATAGCAGTAATATCTTTAATTTTAGAAACAAACTGCTTAGCACGTTCAGCCCAATCCGGATCATCTTTTAAAAGATAATCATAGTCTACGAGATAAGCCCCGCAACCACCTGCATTCGTAATAATATAGTCGATGTTTAAATCTTCGAATGCTTTTATATTTCGCTTTGCTAATTCTTTTGCTCCACTCTTTTCACCAGCATGTCCATGCAATGCACCGCAGCAACTTTGTGTTTTTGGAATAACGATATCACAACCAGCTAATTGAAGAAGTTTCATCGTTGCGTTATTTGTTTCTAAAAACATCGTATCCATTAAGCAGCCTGTGAAGAATGCAACTTGTTTTTTCTTTGTACTTTCTGCAGGTAAAAATGAAGGACGATCTTTCATGGCTTTCATTTTAGGGACTTTTGGTAAAACGAGATCCATCGTTGCAAGTGTTTCAGGGAATAACTTCATAATCCCTGTTTTATGTGTTAGCGTTTGTAAACCAGAACGTTGATAAAATCCGATTAGTCCAGTTAATGTTCTCATTCGATTTTGATGGGGGAATAGTCCTTCAAAAACGACTTTTCGAACAGCTTTCACTGGCACTGAGAATTTTTTGTTTTGATTAATAATATCACGAGCTTCTTCTAATAAATGTCCATAATTTACACCAGATGGACAAACAGGTTCACAAGCACGGCAACCAAGACAAACGTTTAATGTATGTTCAACATCTTCATCTGGTTCGATTAAACCATCAACGACTGCTTTCATCAATGCGATACGTCCACGCGGTGAATGTGACTCTTTATATCCGGATTGAATGTAGGTAGGACAAGTAGGTAAACAAAAACCGCATCGCATACAGTTTAGTAATTCATCTTCACTTAATCGTGCTTTGAATTCTTTTTGAATATTTTCTTTATTTAATGTGGTCATCGCTCAACCACCACTCTTTTTCGAGTGTCTTTCGCGAACATTTTTCCAGGATTCATAATGTTATTTGGATCGAAAGCTTGCTTTATTCCTTGCATAGCTGCAATACCTTCTTTACCTAATTTCATTTCTAAATATGGAGCTTTCATTGCACCAACACCATGTTCACCAGTAATTGTGCCACCAAGTTCAATTGCTTTCGCAAATATTTCAGCAAAAGCTTGCTCAGCTCGGTGCATTTCTTCTGCATTACGAGCGTCTGTCATACAAGTTGGATGTAAATTACCATCACCAGCGTGTCCAAACGTACAAATAGGAATATTATATTTTTTTGCAATGGCATTAATAGCTTCAACCATCGGAGCGATTTGTGAACGTGGTACAGTCGCATCTTCTAATATTGTAGTAGGTTTTAATCGTGCGAGCGCTGATAGAGCACTACGGCGAGCGGTACGAAGCGCATCTGCTTCTGTTTCATCTTTTGCAATGCGAACATCAACTGCATTCATAGAGCGGCAAACGTTAGCCATTTTTTCAATATCTCGATTGACTACTTCGGGCGGACCGTCTTGTTCGATTAATAAAATTGCTTTTACATCTGTAGGTAAACCGATTTGTGCAAACTCTTCTACTACTTCAATTGTCGGTTGGTCTAAAAACTCCAGTGTTGCTGGAATGATTTTATTTGCAATAATAGAAGAAACAGCACGTGCAGCTTCATTAATATCTTCATATAATGCAAGCATTGTTTTCTTTGTTTCAGGCATAGGAACAAGTTTTAATATAGCTTCTGTTACCACGCCAAGTGTTCCTTCAGAACCGATAAATAACCGAGTTAAATCGTAACCAGCTACATCTTTTGCTAATTTACCACCAGTGCGAATAATATCACCATTTGGTAAGACAAGTTCAAGCCCCATTACATAATCACGTGTTACGCCATATTTCAAACCGCGTAATCCACCTGAGTTTTCATTAATATTACCGCCGATTGTAGAAATTTTCATCGAGCTTGGATCTGGTGGATAAAATAAACCTTTTTCTTCTACCGCTTTAATAATATCAAGTGTAATGACACCAGCTTGTACAGTAATTGTTAAGTTTTCTTCATCAATTTCTAAAATATTGTTCATATGGCGGAAAATAAGGACGATACCGCCTTCAAGTGGACATGTTCCTGCGCAAAGGTTTGTTCCAGACCCGCGCACATACACAGGAATTTTGTGAGTGTTACATATTTTTAACACTTCAGCTACTTCATTTGTATTACGAGGAGCAATGACTGCATCAGGCATTGCTTGGAAGTTTGGAGTAGCATCATAACTATAAGTTAAACGCCCCATATTGGATGTATCTACATTATCTTCGCCAACAATAGATACGAATGAATGAATAATTTGTTTTTCTAACATTGGAAATCCCCCTCAAACTGTTAACGTGTTTAGTTATAATAAACAACGTGGTAACAGTGCTTTCATTATAATGATAAAAAAGTCGAGGGATTCTTTCTATGTATAATCATCTAAAGATTAATCTATTTTATCGTTCTTTTTTATATGATTATCTAATAGGAGAAGTGCGAAGTATAAAACGTTTAAGTCTTTGAATTGTTTTGGATCAAGTCCTGTATGTTCTTCAATCTTTTTTAGCCTGTAATGTAATGTGTTAATGTGTATATGTAATTGTTTAGCCGTCTGTTTATAAGATTGGTTATAATCGATAAATAAGCGTAAAGTGTGCATAAGCTCAGGAAATGATAATAAGTTTTCGATGGTACGTTCTAGAAATTGTTCACGCGTTTCGGCAGAAATATCTTGTAAACACATTTCTAAACGTAAATCTTCATTAAATACAATTTTTTTCGTTTCCAATGATACAGAAAGAGCACGTAATGCTTGTTCGTAACATATGCTCATATTGTTTGAGGTGACTGTTTGTCCAATCCCTATATATAAAGGAATAGAAAATAAAGTTTCGCAGTCTTGTTTTAACCGTTTTAAAAATTGATAAGTTTGCTCTTTGGAGCTCATTGCTGTAAATAAAATAAAACGATCATTTCCCCAGCGAACAAATAGATGCTCTTTTGTTAAAATATTACGTATGTGTTGCCATATTTTACGCTGGAGCATCGTGTCATTTTTGCCAATAGAAAACAAAATAAGTTGTTTTTTCTTATATAAATCAATGCCAAGTGTTTTGGCGCGATCAAGAAAACTCGGGGACCACTCTGTATTTTGAAGCCAATCAAAGACAAAAGCTTCATAAGAACGGTGCTCAAGTTCTAGTTGCTCTAAAAAGTAGTTTTCATGAATTAATAATTCGGTCATCTTACGCAATATTTCTCCGTAGCGTGAAATATTTTCAGGTTCTCCTGTAATCCCAATGACACCAATTACTTCATCATGAAATAATAAAGGAAGATTCATCCCAGCCTTTACACCTTGCAATCGCCTTTCATCTTCTTTTGTAATGATGACGGTTTTCTTTTGTTTGGCGCAGCGGAGTGCACCTTCATGAAATTGACCAATTCTTTCTGTATCTGTACTTGCGATAATAACGCCTTCTATATTAATGATAATAATATTTTCTGTAATTAGTCTGCGTACTTCTCGTACAATTTTATTCGCTAAATCAGGAAATAGCATAATTGACACACCTCAAATTCTATTTGTTGTACATTATATATGTAAATTGAGTAAGAAAGGGAAATTTCACACTTTCCACACATTTATTTGTTATTTTACAATTATAACGAAATCATCCGAAGATGGAGGGAATCTTTTGAGAAAGTATGTTTTTCTTCTCTGTTTTTTATTTCTACTAGTAGGGTGTCAAGGAAGTTCATATACACCAATTGCTAAAGATAAAAATGTTATTATAACTACGAATATAAAAGAAGGCAGTATTAGTTTTATTGATAAAAAAGATAAAAAGTTAATTACGACATGGGAACTAAATGAGCCAATAGCCGGAATCACACTGCTTCCAAATGGCGATGAAATACTTGTATACGGTAAGCAATTAGAATATATGTATGTATATTCACTAGCGGAAGGAAGGCAAGTGGAAAAATATAAAACTGGAAAGGGCATTGTAAATGTGGTCGTATCAGCAGATAAAAAACAATTATTTGCTGCTGATCAAAATGTTCAAAAGGTAAGGTTCTTTACGATAAATGGGAAAGAGACAGGAAATGTTTCAACAGGAAAAGGGCCTATAACGATGGTAGAGTATCAGAATCGGTTATCTGTACTAAACTTTTATGATACGAAACTAACGACAATTGATACGAAGAAAAAAGAAGTTATTCAATCCTTTATGATTCCGCCAGCATCAACAGGAGCGACGATTAGTCCTGATGGGAAAGAAATATGGATTGGCGGACATGGTGATGGAAATCAAGTAAATGAGAAAGTGTTAGTGTATTCTTTACAGAGTGGAGAAATGGTGCGTTCTTTACACGCTCCATTTATGCCTGTGAATATAACGAGGGATAGTAAGTACGTATATGCACTCAGTCATGGGTCGAATACACTTAGAAAGTTTGATATTAGAACATATAAAGAAATAGCTTCTGTAGAAGTAGGGTCGAATCCATTTGCATTTTTTGAGAGCGGAGCAGAAGGGTATGTAGCCAGTTATGATAGTGATGAAGTGTGCGTTATAGATATGAAGAATTTGAAAATAAAACAAACAATTAAAGTCGGAAAAGGACCGTTTCAACTCATAGAGAGGGAAGGGAAGGACAATGAATAAATATAGAGTGCTAGTTGTAGATGATGAAAGTGATATGAGACAGCTTGTTGGAATGTATTTGGATAACTTTGGATATGAGTGGGGAGAAGCTGAGAATGGAAAAGAGGCTCTTAAAAAACTAGAAACGGATCATTATGATTTCGTTGTATTAGATATAATGATGCCAGAAATGGATGGACTTTCAGTTTGTAAAGAAATTAGAAAAACGTCAGATGTGCCGATTATATTTTTAACGGCAAAAGGTGAAGAGTGGAATAGGGTGAACGGCTTACGTATGGGAGCAGATGACTATATTGTAAAACCGTTTAGTCCTGGTGAATTGGTTGCCCGTATGGAAGCTGTGCTAAGAAGATATACAAAGCAAGAACAGCAAGAAGAGATTCAATTTGGACCAATTCTTATCAATGAAAAAAGTAGACGAATAGAGGCGGATGGTGAGTCGATTTCTCTTACTGTAAAAGAGTTTGATTTATTATATTTTCTTTGCCAACATACAGGACAAGTATTTAGCCGGGAGCAATTACTTGAAAAGGTATGGGGATATGATTATGCCGGAAGTACAAGAACGGTAGATACACATGTGAAAACGATGCGCTTGAAGCTTGGAGAAAGTGGAAACTACATTCAAACTGTTTGGGGTGTAGGCTATAAATTTGAGGTGTAACGTATGTTTACGATGGTACAAAAACTTTGGCTTACAGTAGTATTTGCAGTATGTGTAACAGTGTCCTTTCTTTATTTCGTATCTTTATACTCGTATGAAAAATTATACGTTGATAATTTAAAAGCTTCGTTAGTAATGGAAGGAAAAAGTCTTGCTGCTCAATATGATAAGCGTGAAGGAATATCAACTTTTGAAGAGAAAGTAAGATCGTTTGATCAAATATCTAGTTCAGACGTTATTTTCGTGTCTAATCCGCGTGATTTAAGCGCATGTTTGCCTTTTGATGTGCATCATCATTCTCTTATAAGTGAAGGAGATAGGCAAACGCTATTAGACGGGAAAACTGTGACGAAAATAGGATATGAAGAACATTTTGACCGTAATATTATGGGGGTTGTCATCCCTGTATTGGAAAATAAAAAATTAGTCGGAATTGTCTATTCGTATATTCCTTTAAAAAGTATAAAAGATTTAATCTATGATATGGGTCTTATTTTAGCACCGTTAGCAATTGCTATGATTTTAATTACGATATGGGTTGGAAGGAAAATTATAATTGCAATTACGAAGCCACTTTCGCAAATGGAGCGGGTTGCAAATCATTTGGCTACGGGAGATTTTTCGGAGCGGATTACAGTTTCTTCAGAGGATGAAATTGGACGATTAGGAAAAGCATTTAATAAAATGGCAAATTCATTAGAAACAGAAGATGTAAAGCGTAAGGAATTTTTAGCAAATGTTTCGCATGAACTTAGAACACCACTTAGTTATATAAAAGGGTATAGCGAGGCTATTTTAGATGGTGTTGCAAAGGGACCACAGCAGGAAAAAGTAACGCAGCTAATTCATAAAGAAGCAGGTCGTATGCAGCGTCTCGTTCATGACTTGTTAGACTTAGCACAATTAGAAGGTGAGCACTTTCCGTTAAAGAAGCAACCTATCGTTTTTTCACAGCTGATTGAAGACGTATTAGATACGTATGAGATTAAGTTTATAGAAAAGGAAATTCATATTTCAACCAATTTAAATCCAGAGGTCATTGTCATGATTGATGAGGATCGTATGCAACAAGTGCTTCATAATGTGTTAGATAATGCGATACGGTATACAAATCAAAAAGGAAATATCGTTATAACTTTAGAGCAAATCGATGATTACTGTGAATTAAAAATAAAAGATACAGGAATTGGTATTGATATAGAACATTTGGAGAATCTTGGAGAACGCTTTTACCGAGTTGATAAAGCGAGAAGTCGTCAACACGGTGGAACAGGTTTAGGCCTTGCTATTGTGAAACAAATTGTTCATATACATGGTGGACAGTGGAAAATTGAAAGTGAAAAAGATAAGGGAACAACGGTTATTATTAAACTGAATGTACAGGATGAGGGGAGCATGTTCTAATTTTTAGGACATGTTCTTTATATTGAAGAAAATATTTATCCCGCTATTCGCCGGGCAGTAAGACCTTCACCTCAAAATTCAACGGAAGCAAAGAAGTTAGGTGGAGGCCCTGCTGCCCGTAAAAGCCCGATTGGTGAGAGCTAATAATCAGTGGGCGATGAACAAAACCCCACTGATTAAAGTTTCACTTTACACGCAAAATATAAATTAATATATAATAAATATCGAAAATTTGACTATTTTATGAACAAAACATTTGTACTTCTTATCAATTCGGTCTAAAATAGTTATGATGCAAAGTTCTTATAAATCGTTTCAATTGTTGTTTGGAAGATACTGAGGTGATTTAACTGGAGTACAAATCTATTAAACCGAAAAAAATTTACGAAGAAGTATCTGAAGCTATTTTAACAATGATTAAAAATGGTACGTTAAAACCTGGTGACAAACTACTCCCTGTGCATCAATTAGCTGAGCAGTTTCAAGTTGGCAGATCTGCTGTTCGTGAAGCGCTAAGTGCGCTAAGAGCGATGGGCTTAATTGAGATGAAACAAGGAGAAGGTACATATGTGAAGAACTTCGATTCTTCTTCATTAACGAAATCATTAAACAATAGATTATTAATGAAGAAAGAAGATATTTTGAATTTATTAGAAGTACGAAAGGTGCTTGAAGTGGGGGCAGTTCGAGTAGCGGCGGCAAAACGTACGGAAGATAATTTACAAAATATGAAACATTGGTTAGATGAAATGGCAAAGAGCATTGGAGATGAAAAGGCTGGTGAAAAAGCCGATTTTCAATTTCATATGGGAATTGCAGAGTCTTCGCATAATAACATTTTGCTTGAACTCATGAATCATGTTTCAGAGATGATTGCTGAAACAATTGGTGAATCAAGACGCATTATTTTATATGGTGAACAAACGACATCAGAACGACTTATAGAAGAGCATCAAGTTATATATGATGCGGTGTTAAAACAAGATGTAGAATTAGCGCAGCAAGCAATGCTAGATCATTTAACAAATGTAGAACATATTGTCACAGGTAAAAACGATATAAATTCGTAATTTAATCTTTTAAAAATTTAATTTTCTGATAAAATAGAGAAAGATTAAGTAAGCGTTTTCTTTAGAAGAGGGAGAGGATAGGCCATGGTTGAGCCTATTTCTTCTCTACTAAGTCATCTGATGACCATATGTTTGTTGGTGAAGTTGTAAAAAGGGGGAGTAATAGTTATGAAAGTTACTTTATTTGTTACTTGTTTAGTCGATATGTTTGAAACAAATGTCGGCAAAGCAACAGTTGAAGTGTTGGAGCGTTTAGGTTGTGAAATTGAATTTCCAGAAGCACAAGTTTGTTGTGGGCAGCCTGCTTATAATAGCGGCCATGTAGAAGCAGCAAAAGAAGCGATGAAACATATGATTGAAACTTTCGAAGATGCAGAATATATTGTTACGCCATCTGGTTCTTGTGCGACAATGTTTCATGAGTATCCGCATGTTTTCAAAGATGATCCAAAGTGGGCTAAACGTGCACAAAAAGTTGCTGATAAAACTTATGAATTTACACAGTTTATTGTAGATGTTTTAAAAGTTACAGATGTTGGTGCAAGTTTACCAGGGATAGCTACTATTCATAAATCATGTCATATGACGCGTATGCTTGGAGTAAAAGAAGCACCAGGAATTTTATTATCAAATGTAAAAGGATTAACTGTGAGAGATTTGCCAAACGTGCAAAATTGTTGCGGGTTTGGGGGAACGTTTTCAGTTAAGATGACTCCAATTTCTGAGCAAATGGTAGACGAAAAAGTAGATAGTGTCATGGAAACAGGTACAGATTATTTAATCGGTGCAGATTGTGGGTGTTTGTTAAACATTGGCGGACGTATTGAGCGTTTAGGAAAAGAAGTAAAAGTAATGCATATTGCTGAGGTACTGAATAGTCGCTCATGAAGGGGGAACATAAGCTATGTCTATGAAAATCAGTGAGAAAAAATTTAATGATCGCGTTGGTGATGGAATTCAAGATTCGTTTATGCGCGGAGCAGTATCTTCTGCACAAACGCGTTTATATACGAATCGCTTAAAAGCTGCAGATGAATTAGGAAACTGGGAAGAGTGGCGTGAACTAGGTGAACAAATTCGTCAACATACGTTAGAAAATCTGGATTATTACTTAATGCAGTTAAGTGAAAATGTATCAAAAAGAGGCGGACACGTGTACTTTGCGAAGACGAAAGAGGAAGCTGCAAAGTATATTCAAGACGTTGCCAAAAAGAAACAAGCGAAAAAAGTAGTAAAATCAAAGTCGATGGTAACAGAAGAAATTAGTATGAACCATGCGCTTGAAGAGATTGGTTGTGAAGTGTTAGAGAGTGACTTAGGAGAGTATATTTTGCAAGTAGATAACGATCCACCTTCACATATTATTGCACCTGCACTTCATAAAAATAGAACGCAAATTCGCGATGTATTTAAAGAAAAGCTAGGCTATGAAAATTCTGATGACCCATATGAAATGACAAAGTTTGTTCGTAAACAACTTCGTGAGAAATTTATGGATGCAGAAATTGGTGTAACTGGTTGTAACTTTGCTGTTGCAAATACTGGATCTCTTTGTTTAGTAACGAATGAAGGTAATGCAGATCTTGTTATGTCAATTCCTAAAACACAAATTGCGGTAATGGGTATGGAACGTATGGTTCCTACAATGGAAGAATTAGATGTTTTAGTTGGTTTACTATGTCGTAGTGCAGTAGGTCAAAAGTTAACAAGTTATGTAACGGTAGCGGGACCAATTCAAGAAGAGGAAGTAGATGGCCCAGAAGAATTCCACTTAGTTGTGGTCGATAATGGTCGTTCTCAAATTCTTGGATCTGAATTCCGCCAAGTATTGCAATGTATTCGTTGTGCTGCTTGTGTTAACGTATGCCCTGTATATCGTCATGTTGGTGGACATTCATATGGTTCTATATACTCAGGACCGATTGGTGCGGTATTAACACCACTTTTAGGTGGATATGATGATTACAAAGAGCTTCCTTATGCCTCTAGTTTATGCGGAGCATGTACAGAAGCTTGTCCAGTAAAAATTCCATTGCATGATTTATTATTAAAACATCGTCAAGTTATCGTTGAGCAAGAAGGACGTGCTCCACTTGCAGAAAAATTAGCAATGAAAATGTTTAGTATGGGTGCATCTTCAGCAGCTTTATATAAAATGGGATCAAAAATGGCGCCAGCAGCAATGAGTCCATTTACATCTGGTAACCGTGTATCAAAAGGTGTTGGGCCACTTAAAAACTGGACAGATATTCGTGAATTCCCAGCTCCAAGTAAAGAACGATTCCGTGATTGGTATAAAGATCATAAGAAAGGCGGGGACAAATAATGACAGGATTAATTCAAAACCGTGATGCCTTTCTAGATAACATTGCAAAAGAACTTGGGCGCGCGCGTAAAACAGAAGGTGTAGAGCGTCCAGTATGGAAAAGTAATGTGAATATAGAAACGTTAAAAGATTATTCACAAGAAGAATTACTAGAAGTGTTTAAAAAGCAATGTACAAACATTCATACAACTGTAGTAGAAACGACAAATGACAGTTTAGGTGAAGACCTTCAAAAAGTAATTATGGAAAACGGCGGGGGACCTATTTTATTATCAGCAGATGAGCGTTTTGATGCATATGGTTTAACATCTTTATTTAAAGAAGAACTTCCAAAGCTAGACGTTGAAGTGAACGTATGGGATCCAGAGAGAAAAGACGAAAATATGCGTTTAGCTGAAAAAGCGAATATTGGTATTGCATTTAGTGATTATACATTAGCTGAATCTGGTACAATTGTTGTACAAAGTCATAAAGGGCAAGGACGTTCTTTACACTTTTTACCGACTGTATATTTTGCTATTATTCCACGTGAAACACTTGTGCCTCGTATTACACAAGCAGTTCAGGATATGAACTCACGCGTAGAAAATGGGGAGACAGCGGCATCTTGTATTAACTTTATTACAGGGCCAAGTAACTCGGCTGACATTGAGATGAATCTTGTTGTCGGAGTACATGGACCATTAAAAGCAGTATATTTCATCGTATAAAAGAGGGGAAAGCAGGCCGGAAAATGGCCTGCTTTTTTAGTAGAATAAAGGATAATATGAAGTAGAAGTTCTCTCCTTTTTTTGCTATGTTTTTTTGGAAAGGAGAGGAAGGGATGTTCACTTATTTATATGCACTGTTAGCAGGGATGGTGTTTGGTTCTTTTTTTATGCTAGTTGCAATAAGGGTTCCATTAGGTGCGTCTATCATTACCCCGCGTTCACATTGTTATTATTGCAAATATGTACTAAGGCCAAAAGAACTAATCCCCATCATTTCATTTTATATACAAAGAGGCTGTTGTACGAATTGTAAGAGGAAAATTCCAATTATGTATGTAGCATTTGAATGTATAACAGGAAGTATATTTCTTCTTACCGTGTATATGATTGGAATAGAACGAGAACTTATTATCATTTTATCCCTTTTTTCGCTACTTCTTATTATTTCGGTTACAGATTACTTATATATGTTAATTCCTGATTGTATTTTAATTTCGTTTGCCGTTTTACTCATTCTTGAAAGTGTTTTTGTACAATTAGTTACTTGGACAGATAGTATAGTTGGTAGTGGTGTTATATTCCTTTTGTTATATTGCATGCAAAAGATATATCCAGAAGGGCTTGGCGGAGGAGATGTAAAACTACTTTCGTTACTTGGTTTCATAGTAGGAGTGAAGGGAGTTTTTATCGTTTTATTTTTAGCATCTTGTTTTAGTCTTTGTTTTTTTGGGATTGGTATCGGATTAAAACGTATAGAAGTACGAAAGCCAATTCCATTTGGTCCTTTTATTAGTCTTGGGGCAATGTGTTATGTATTAGCCGTTTATTCAAATTAGAGAGGGAATCGAAAATGAACGTATATATGGATGATCAAAGAAGTTGCCCGTTCGGGTATGTGCCCGCAACTACAGTAGAATGTGCCTTGCAAATGGTTCGGGATTATGATGTGAATATTCTTTCCCTTGATTATAATATGGGCTGGGGAGCAAAAAATGGACTAGATTTTGTAGAAGCTTTTTGTACAGAGGGATTATATGTAAATGAAATTCACCTTCATACGAATGATGTCATCGGTATGCATAAGATGAAACAGAGAATGGATAAGGGAAAGGAAGAGGGAGAAATTAATCCTCACCTTGTAGTTAAATACGTGGGAAGCTAAAAACTCCAAAGTAAAATTTTGGAGTTTTTAATGTTTCATATGTGCTTGTAAAGGAATAATCTCTTCTTGTTGAGCTGTTGGGATTTCAGTTTTTTCCTGTTGAACGTCAGGTGTTTTCTTTGTTAAGTAGTGGTATACCATACCGACAAATACTGATCCACCAATAATGTTACCGATTGTAACAGGAATTAAGTTATGAATAGCACCTGAAAAAGAAATTGTCTCAGGATGCGGTGAAACTAAAGATAAAGCAAAGAGTGATAAGTTTGCAATACTATGTTCGTAACCAGATAAGAAGAATGTGAAAACAAGTAGCATCATGACCATTATTTTTGCTGTGTCACCTTTAACCTGAGAAGGTAAGAAACAAGCAAGACATACGAGCCAGTTACATAAAATAGCTTTAAAGAATAACTGCATCGTAGGTGTGTTCATCTTTCCTTCAACGACTTTACTCATTAAGTGACCGTGATCAATTGCTTCGAAAATTCCAGTTGCGTAAAATAGTAAGGCAAAGAATAACGCGCCGGCTAAGTTACCTGCATAACAAGCAACCCAGTTACGAAGTGTATCAGAAATCGTTGTTTCTTTTCTTAAAGTTGCTACAGTAAAGTACATTGTGTTTCCAGTAAACAATTCAGCACCGCCATATATAATAAGTACGAGAGCAATCCCGAAAAACATAGAAGCAGCTAAATACGTTGCTGGTGAATCTGCAATGTGAAAAAAGTTACCTAATTTAAAACATAGTACAATAATAAAACCGATATAAATACCCGCAAGTGCAGCACGAATGAAATATTGCATTGGGTTTGTATCTAGTATTTTCTTTTTGTTTTTAGCCAGTTTGACAACATAATCTAGTCCTTGTTCTAGCATGAGTAATACGCTCCTTTAGTAAATCTTCTATAAATACTTCTTATATGAATAAAGTACATGGAATTGTTCTCACTTTCAATAAGTTTGTGCAATGTTTCACAAAAAGGACATACATGCATTGAGAAAACGTTTACAAAAGGTAGTATAATGGAATTTTTTCTGGACATTGAGAGGAAGAACGGAAAAAGAAAAAGCGCTGTAATTACAGCGCTTTTTCGTCTAAATTCTTTTCTACTTTTACTTCTACTTCTTTTGAGAAGAACCAACCACCAACTGCGATTCCGACTAATACAATCCAGAATGTAAGCTTCCACGGAGTGGATTCTGGGAATGAATGTGGTATTACATTTAATGCAGGGTGTGCTAATGTATAAACTGCTAGCTTCACACCAACCCAACCTACAATTAAGAATGCTGCAGTTTCAAGTCCTGGTTTACGTTTTAAAATCTGTACGAAAGCAGTTGCTGCAAATCGCATAATGATTAATCCGATAAGTCCACCTACAAAGATAACAACGAATTGCCCAGTATCAAGACTACCAATTGTACCTAATCCTGTTTTTGGTAAAGTCATTGCTAGTGCAACAGCAGCTAAAATTGAATCAACTGCGAAGGCGATATCAGCGACCTCAACTTTAAATACAGTCCACCAAAAGTTCTCTTGTTTTTTCTTTGCTTCTTTTTCTTCTGTTTCTTCATCTGTATTCTTTTTAACATATGTTTTAAATAAGTGATTACCAGCGATAAACATAAGGTAGATGGCACCGATTGCTTGCACTTGCCATACATCGACTAAGAACGAAATCATAAATAACGATCCAAATCGGAAAACAAATGCCCCCGCTAATCCATAAAATAGTGCTTTCTTTCGTTTTTCTTCTGGTAAATGTTTTACCATAATTGCAAGAACAAGAGCGTTATCAGCCGCTAAAATCCCTTCAAGTGCAATTAGGATGAGTAATACCCAACCATACTCCAATAATAATGATACATCCATGTACATTCTCCTCTCATTTCTATAAGTTCTAAATAAGTGAAGAATTTCCCCACTATTTAGTTTCCCCATACTCCTGCCTATTAACTTTGGAAGAATCTGGAACTGAATACAAAAAAGACCTCTGCCGTTAATAGGCAAAGGTCTTGCTAGACATATGTAATAAAAAATGCCAACAAAGCCGGAAGAACTAAGTTCTACGTAATGACGACTTTGTTTCCAAGAAATATTCTTGGACGCTACTCCCCTTTGGAGATATGTTATTGTATTCTCATTATATGGATAATTTATACGGTTGTCAACCTGTTAAAATATCTTCATTCGGATATTTTATTTTCTGGTTCTTTTTACGAGCAAATGAAAAAGCCAATGTTAAAGGACCCATTTTCCCAAAAAACATCATAAAGATAATAATAGCTTTTCCGATTATAGTTAAGTGGGGTGTTAAATTCATACTGAGGCCAACAGTCCCAAATGCTGAAAATACTTCGAAAGCACTCATCAATAGAGGAACTCGCTCAGTAATACTCAAAATTAAAATAGCAAAAAAGATAAATGAAATGGAAATAATAGTAATGGTTAATGATTTGACAATGAGAGTATCTTTAATGGATTTTTTAAATACGACAATATCCTCTTGTTGTTGTAAAAATTTAAATACGCCAAAAAATATGATTAAAAATGTTGTTAACTTAATCCCACCACCAGTTGAAGCGCTACCAGCACCAATAAACATAAGGAGCATCATTAATAGGAGGGAAGGTTTTGACAATGTAGAAATATCAACTGTATTAAACCCGGCAGTTCGCGTTGAAATTGCTTGAAAATAAGAGCCCAATCCTTCTTCAAATGGGGTAAAACCTCTCATAGAAAGGGAGTTATGGAACTCGAATATAAAAATAAAAAGGGTAGCAATAATGTTGACGATTAGAGTAGAAGAGAGCATAAGTTTTGAATGTAGTGTAAGGTTTTTAAAGTTTTTCTTTCTTTTTATGTCTACGATTACTGTAAAACCAATTCCACCTAAAATGATGAGAGAGGAAATGACGAGATTGACAAGAATACTATGAGAATGGGACATTAAATTATCGCTCCACACAGAAAAGCCAGCATTGTTAAAGGCTGAGATTGAATGGAAAAAACTATAATAGATCCCTTTCGTAACCCCGTATTTTGGTACCCATTCAAAAGAAAGAATTATAGTAGCGATACATTCGACTGTAAAAGAGAATAAAAATAATGCTTTGGCAAGACGGATGACGCCGCCGATATTCGTTTGGTTTAATGCTTGTTGCAGTAAAATCCGATTTTGAAGACCAATTTTTCTTCCAAGCATAATCGCAATTAAGACAGCAAAGCTCATAATGCCCAGTCCGCCTACTTGTATAAGTGTTAAAATGACACATTGGCCAAATAAGGTAAATACTTTCCCAGTGTCTACCACACCAAGCCCTGTAACCGTACAAGCAGAAACGGTTGTAAATAAAGCATCTAGCCATGAGATAGACGTTGTTGTAGCAATTGGCAACTTTAATAAGCATGTACCGATAAGTGATAACATAATAAAAGCCAATGTAAGAACACGGGGAGGACTCATGCGAATATTAATCCGTTTCATGTTACGTATCGTTCCTTTCAATTTGCTTTTACTAGTATGTGAAAAAGTACGATTATGTATGTTAAAAATAGAAAGAGGCAGAGAATATCTGCCCCTAAGCCATATGTTATATTATTATCCACGTAGTTGTTGTTGAGCTAAAGCAACAAGACGTTTTGTTACTTCACCGCCAACTGAACCGTTAGAACGAGATGCTGTATTAGATCCTAAGCTTACACCAAATTCTTGTGCAATTTCATATTTAAATTGTTCAAGCGCTTGTTCTGCACCTGGAACTAATAATTTGTTTGTTTTTACCATGTTGATACACATCCTTATGAGTAGTCCAGTTCAGCTAAGTTCTTATCTAAACTGGTAACGTTATTTTATGTGGAAACGACGTACTCATACGCGGAAGTAATCGGTGCGATTAGAAGTTCTTGGATAGAAAAAAGAGTAGCAAATTTGCTACTCTTTTTTTAGTATTGTCGCTGTTCCTTCCACGACAATATCATCTGATTGATTATATATGTTTGTTTGCAACGTAATGATTTTTTTATCGTCACGCTTCTTAATAACCTCTGCCACAACGCGAAGTGTATCACCGATTTTGACAGGGGCACGGAATGAAACATTTTGGGATAAATAAATCGTATTTTTGCCTGGGAGTTTCGTTCCAAGGATGGTAGAAATAAAACTCGAAACGAGCATTCCGTGAGCAATACGTTCTTTAAACATTGTCGTTTTTGCAAAAGAATCTAAAATGTGAATAGGATTCACATCTCCAGTCAATTTTGCAAAATTGATAACATCTTCATCTGTAATTGTTTTTGTAAGGGATGCTTGATCACCGACTTGAATCTCATCATAGCGAAGCTCCGGAACAGTTTGTGCTTCTTGAAATGGATTCATTTTGTCCTCCTTCTTTTCCATATCGAAAAATGTTAGCCATCTTGATGTAGTAGGAGGAAGAAAGAGTTTTGTTTGTGCTGCGGTTAGCTCCCACATTTTTCTTACTTGATGGAAGTAAATAGATTTTTTGAGTTTTCCTCGAACTTTTTTGCGAGTTCCAACTGTTTTGACTTGAACTCTTCCAAAAAACCCTCTAACTGTTTTTGAGCCTCTTCACGTTGTAATTGTTGTTGCTCAATAAATTGTTTTGTTGTTTCTTCAAATTGACCGCTTGTTTGTGTAAGAATTGACAAAGAAGTTTTTGTAGGAGAAACGGTAAGCTGATGCATATGAGCAGAAAGTTCCTTCCACTTGTCTTGCCACTCGTTAATTTGATCATTTAAGGAGTTTCCAGTTAATTGTTTCACGTAATCTGTGTATTGGTTATTGAACTGAGCAGTGAGTTGTTGTAGTTCTTTTTCTAGTTCATCTACTCCTGATGTTAATTTATGCAAAGCGTCTTGTTGTTGTTTTAATGTTTCTAAAGTAAGTTGCTCTAACTGTTTTCCAGCTGAAGAGAAAAGGGAAAGTGATTGAGACCAGTTTTTCCAAAATGCATCGACTAATTCGTATGGTTTAGTTTCCATTGTTTGACCCCCAAATGTTTTTTTGCATATTGTGAACGCAGATTACTCTGCTGTACCACCAGGTGAAGATGAAGAATCCTTTTCATCCTTTTCTGGAGAAGTAGAAAATGGAAAGAATGCATTGGTGTATAACGTGAAAAACGTTCGCAACATATTTTGATAATGTTCAAAAGAAGTCGCACAGGTTGTTAAATATTGCTCTCCATATTCAGTTAAAGAATAAATTCTTTTTGCCGGCCCTCCATCGCTTGTATCCCAAGTAGAAGAAATAAGGTTTTCTTTTTCTAATTTGCGTAGTGTTCTATAAACATTACCTTGGTCAACAGAAGAAAAGCCGATATCCATTAGCATTTGAATAAGTTTGTAACCATGAAGACTCCAGTCTTTTAGACAGAGAAGTAAGAAGGGAACTAAGAAGTTTTTTGGCATGGAGTTTGGTTGTTTCGCTTGGTTCTTCTCCAAACTTTCGCGTTGTTCTGGTTCATTTTGTAGCATGATTGTGCATCACCTCATGAATCAGTTAGATGGAATTTTTTGCTTATAAGTGCAATTTACACCTATCTGTTTTTAAAGTCAACACATTTGTTAGAAAATAGAAAAAAATAAAATATAGACTTGAAGTTTTATTCAGAATATTAGAAAATAGTGAATAGGTTGAATTGTTTCAAAAACGAAAAAGGGAGTGTAGGTAAAGTGATTGATCAAAAATTCGATCCACTACAAGCATGGAAAAATGCTTATGAACAAACCGAAACATTTTGGGGAAAAGCGCTCAATGAAACAATTAAAACAGAAGAATATTCAGCTTGGATGGGCAGCGTTCTAGATTTGAATTTGTTTTATCAAAAAGCATTAAATGATACGACAAAAAACTATTTAGAACAAGTAAATGTGCCGACGAAAGAGGATATCGCAAGAGTGGCTACGCTTGTTATTAACTTAGAAAATAAAGTAGATAACATTGAGGAGTTTCTAGAGGAGAAAGTAGATTCTTTAGGACAAGCCCCTACATTAAAGCGTGATGTGACGAAAGTGAAACAAGATATTCGTACGCTTGAAACAAAAGTAGATCGAATTGTAGAATTGCTAGAAAAGCAAAATGCAGTACTAGCTAAACTACAAGTACCTGTAAAAGAAGAGGTAAAGCCTACGAATAAACCAGAAAATAAAAAATGATAAAAGCGCTTGTTTATAACAGGTAAAAGAGAGCGGGAGAATCTCTTTTCACGTATAAACAGCGAAACATAATTATATATGGACTCTATAGTATGAGTACCAAAATGATTCATAACAATCGTTCACAAATTCATTTAAGGGGGAAAAGAAATGGTTCAATTAAATGGAAAAGTAGCAATCGTAACAGGTGGAGCAAAAGGAATTGGAAAAGCAATTACAGTAGCATTAGCACAAGAGGGAGCGAAAGTAGTTATTAACTATAATAGCAGTAAAGAAGCAGCTGAAAATTTAGTAAATGAATTAGGAAAAGACGGACATGACGTTTATGCAGTGCAAGCGGATGTTTCTAAAGTAGAAGATGCAAACCGACTTGTAGAAGAAGCTGTGAATCATTTTGGTAAAGTTGATATTCTTGTTAATAATGCTGGTATTACAAGAGATCGTACATTCAAAAAATTAAATCGTGAAGATTGGGAGCGCGTAATTGACGTGAATTTAAGCAGCGTATTTAATACGACAAGCGCGGTGCTTCCATACATAACGGAAGCGGAAGAAGGAAGAATTATTAGCATTTCTTCTATTATTGGTCAAGCAGGTGGATTTGGCCAAACAAACTACTCAGCAGCAAAAGCGGGTATGTTAGGATTTACAAAATCATTAGCGTTAGAACTTGCAAAAACAAATGTCACTGTAAACGCTATCTGCCCAGGATTTATTGATACTGAAATGGTAGCAGAAGTACCAGAAGAAGTACGTCAAAAAATTGTTGCAAAAATCCCGAAAAAACGTTTTGGTCAAGCTGATGAAATTGCAAAAGGTGTAGTATACCTATGCCGTGATGGTGCGTATATCACAGGTCAACAATTAAACATTAACGGCGGATTATATATGTAATGAAGTAAGAAAAAAGTGCATATCCATAGCAGGAATGCACTTCTTTTTTTAAGAAGGAAATCGACCAAAAAGGAGATAAAAAAATGACTACATTCGCAACAGAATGGGAAAAGCAATTAGAGCTATACCCAGAAGAGTACCGAAAAGCGTACCGCCGAGTGAAAAGGGCGAGTGAAATTTTATTACGTGAACCAGAGCCGCAAGTAGGATTAACGCCGAAAGAGGTTATTTGGACGAAGAATAAGACAAAGCTTTATCGCTACATTCCAAAACAAGAAAAAACACAAAGAGTTCCAATTCTGTTAATATATGCTCTTATTAATAAACCATATATTATGGATTTAACTCCTGGAAATAGTTTAGTGGAATATCTAGTGGATCGTGGTTTTGATGTGTATATGCTTGATTGGGGCACATTTGGTTTAGAAGATAGTCATTTGAAATTTGATGATTTCGTTTTTGATTATATTGCAAAAGCAGTAAAAAAAGTAATGCGAACTGCAAAATCGGACGAGATTTCTTTACTTGGTTATTGCATGGGTGGAACGCTAACTTCTATTTATGCAGCACTTCATCCGCACATGCCAATTCGTAATTTGATTTTCATGACAAGTCCTTTTGATTTCTCTGAAACAGGATTGTATGGTCCTTTATTAGATGAGAAATATTTCAATTTAGATAAAGCGGTTGATACATTTGGAAATATTCCGCCAGAAATGATTGATTTCGGAAACAAAATGTTAAAGCCAATTACGAACTTTGTTGGTCCATATGTTGCTTTAGTAGATCGTTCAGAGAATGAGCGCTTCGTCGAAAGCTGGAGATTGGTTCAAAAGTGGGTTGGTGATGGTATTCCGTTCCCAGGTGAATCATACAGACAGTGGATTCGTGATTTTTATCAAAATAATAAATTGGTTAAGGGTGAACTCGTTATTCGCGGACAAAAGGTAGACCTTGCAAATATTAAGGCGAATGTCTTAAATATTTCCGGGAAACGTGATCATATCGCTTTGCCATGTCAAGTAGAAGCATTACTAGATCATATTTCTAGCACAGATAAACAATATGTATGTTTACCAACAGGGCATATGTCTATCGTTTACGGTGGAACAGCTGTAAAACAAACATATCCGACGATTGGAAATTGGCTTGAAGAGCGTTCTAATTAAAAATAAAAAAATCCAACTAGCCTATGTTAGTTGGATTTTTTTATGAAAAATAACAAAACATAGAAAGGAGAAATTTATATTTTAGGAGTATAATTATGAAACTTATGACGGGTAAGTTGTTTTGGAATACAGGAGTTTCTGTACCTTGTTATCCACTGTTAGAAAATGATATGATATGTGATGTGCTCGTAGTCGGAAGTGGCGAAGCCGGTGCTCATATAGCGTATTCTTTAGCGAAAATCGGCATGAGTGTAATGCTTATTGAAAAAAGAGAAATTGCATGTGGTAGTACATTTGCAAATGTAGGTTTATTACAGTTTCTTCATGATAAATCGTTAACCTCACTTATCCATACATTTGGTGAAGAAAAAGGGGTACGAGCATATAAACTGTGTTACGAAGCGTTACGAACAATGGAGAAAGTGGTACCTACTCTCGATATTGATCCCTATTTTATTCCGAGAAGTAGTTTATATTATGCAAGTAAAAGTGAGGATGTCTCATTTTTACAAGAGGAGTACAATACGTTACAGAATTATGGATTTCCTGTTGAGTATTTTACAGAATCTGATATTAAGGAACGTTATCCTTTTATAAAACAAGCGGCATTGTATACACACGGTGATGCTGAGGTGAATCCGTATTTACTAGCGCATAGTCTTTTGCATAAAGCAAACCAAATGGGAGCTAATATATATGAACATACAGAGGCAATACATATAAAAAAACGGCAAAATGATTTAATTTGTTACACGAAAACAGGAAATCAAATTGTAGCAAAGAATATTATTATGGCGACGGGCTATGAAGCACTTTTTGGGAAGAAAGAAAAAAATACAACAGTAGAGGCATCTTATGCAGTTGTGACAAATGAAATAGATCAGTTTGATGGCTGGCATGAGCGATCGTTAATTTGGGAAACAGCACGTCCCTACTTATATTTTCGGACGTTTCAAAACCGCATTATGGTAGGCGGATTAGATGAAGCGATGCAAATTCAACCGATTGGTGATACGAAACTATTGCGTAAGCGTGATATCCTTATTAACATTGTAAGAGAGATGTTCCCGCAGTATAAGAATATACAAGCAGAGTATTATTGGGCAGCAGCATTTGGTAGTAGTCATGATGGTCTACCTATTTTAAAAGAAGATAAGAAGATACATAATTTATTTTACGCATTATTGCACGGAGGTAATGGAACTGTGTATGGAATGGTATTTGCCAAATTATTTGAGCAGTTATTTACAAATAAAGAAAGTGAAGATTTTTCTTTATTTAATCGATAGAAAAAAGGTAGCGAAGTGATGGAATGAGAGATATAAAAAAGTTTTTACAAAAATTACGTCCTGTACAACTCATCGTTTTGTTTTATTTATTAGCGGTAGTTGTATCGGTGATATTGCTTAGTTTACCGTTTGTTACGAAGCCTGGTGTGAAATGGACATTTATAGATTCGCTTTTTACATCGGTTAGTGCGGTAAGTGTTACGGGACTGTCTGTTATTACGATTTCAGATACGTTTACTACAGCAGGAATTATTGTTTTAGCCCTTATTCTACAATTAGGCGGCTTAGGAATTATGGCGCTTGGTACATTTGTTTGGATCATTACGGGGAAAAAGATTGGTTTGCAAAGAAGAAGATTAATTATGGCAGACCATAATCAAGGAAATTTATCGGGTCTTGTAGAATTGATGCGTTCTATTTTGATTGTAATTATTTCAATAGAACTTATTGGAGCAATCCTATTAGGTACAAGATTTTTACTTTACTTTCCGACTTGGCAAGAAGCTTATTTTCACGGTTTCTTTGCAGCTGTTAGTGCGACTACGAACGGCGGATTTGATTTAACAGGACAATCATTAATTCCGTATAAAAAAGATTATATTGTTCAAATGATTCATATGTTACTAATTATTTTAGGAGCGATTGGTTTCCCTGTGCTAATGGAAGTGAAACAATTCCTTAGTAAAAGGAGACAACAATTATTCCGTTTTTCATTATTTACAAAATTGACGACAACAACATTTTTTTCGCTCGTTGTTGTTGGTACAATTATGATTTTTTTATTGGAGAGAAATCATTTTTTAGTAGGAAAGTCATGGCATGAAACTGTATTTTATACATTATTCCAATCTGTGACGACGCGAAGTGGTGGACTCGCTACGATGGATATACGTGAATTGTCACAACCGACGCTTTTATTTATGAGTATATTAATGTTTATAGGGGCATCTCCAAGTTCGGTTGGGGGCGGAATACGTACAACAACATTTGCTGTTAGTATATTGTCACTATACACCTTCGCAAGGGGCGGTAGAACAGTTAGAGTCTTCAAACGTCAGCTACATGAAGAGGATGTGCTGAAAGCATCTGTCGTTATGACGATGGGGATTTTGTTATGTGCTACTGCGCTATTCATTTTATCTATTACGGAAAATGTACCGCTTATGAGCTTAATTGTTGAAGTTTGTTCTGCTTTCGGAACGACGGGACTATCAACAGGTGTTACGCCTGATTTAACAACTGTTGGGAAACTTGTACTTATTGTGCTTATGTTTATCGGACGCGTTGGTATTTTAACATTTATACTAGCTAGTGGTGGAAGGGAACAACCACCTCGCTATAAATACCCGAAAGAGCGGATTATTATTGGATAGTAAAAAACCATTCTACCTATGTTAGGTAGAATGGTTTTTTAGTCGTTAATGCCAAATTGTGGATGCATAAAAGCTTCATTTTTATTATCCACTTCGTTTTTTAGTAACTCTTGATTTTCTTCTGAAATCCACCCAATATCATTTGTAGGATGGATCCACTCATCGCCAGCCATAATGGCAGGATCTACTTCATCACTCCAATTGTTAAGCGGACTGTTCTCGGAATTATATTGACTGTCTCCAATTACAACATCATATTGATTCACAAAAGGTTGTTGCATCGTTTTTCCTGTTCCTTTAAAAGATGGAAAATTCATTTGATGCGGGAGCGTTTCGTCTAAAATTGGTGATTGAATCTTTTCTTTTTTCTTCAAAATTATCGCTCCTTTTTATAATGATTTCTTCATATGTAGTATTTCCATCTAACGCCTCTTATGTACTTGTTAACACTTGCCAGTAATAATTATTTCAGCTTGCTTCAAACTAGAGTAGAAAGTGATTTCTTGAGAGCAGGTGAATGTATTGGTAAAAAGAAAAGTGAAACAAAATGCGGCAATCAATAATAATAAAACTCCGAAAGAAAGCTTACCAGATGCAGAATTTGCATTAGAGTATGAAGGAGAAAATAGCGCAAAGTATGCTAATCGTAATTCAAAAAAAGGTAAACAAAAATGAGGCGTTTTTTACAAACGCCTCATTTTTTTGTGGGATTATAAAGGTTTTTTTAATTATTTGTAAATTTAGTGTTTTCTATTAGCAGAAAAATGCGAAAAAACATAGAAGTAGCAACGTATTACACAAAAACAAACAACAAACAAAAGATTAATGTTGGTTTAATACTGCTTTTACACTAGTTGTTTATATTTGAGTTGTACATAAGATTTGTAAAAGGAGAGAGAAACAGTGAAAAAAACAATCTTTAAAGCTGTAGCGACTGGAATGGTATTTTCGTTATTAATGGGTTGTGGTGCAAAGAAGGAAGAAAGTGCTGGAGCGAAAGTGAAAGATGACAAATTATCTGGATCATTAACTGTTTACACAGCGATTGAAGAAGAGCTTGTACCAATTTATCTTGATTCTTTTAAAAAGAAATATCCTGATGTGAAATTGAACATTGTACGTGATTCAACAGGAGTTATTACTGCGAAATTGCTAGCTGAAGGAAAAAATACACAAGCAGATGTTGTATGGGGAACTGCGGCATCAAGTCTATTAGCTTTAGATAAAAAAGATATGTTAAAAGGGTACTCTCCAAAAGGAGCGGACCGCGTTCTTTCGCAATTTAAAGATGACAAACAACCTGAAAAATGGGTAGGAAATACTGCATTTATGACGGGGATTGCTATAAATAAAGAAGAATTAAAGAAGAAAAATTTACCGATGCCAGAATCATACGAAGACTTAACGAAACCAGAATATAAAGGAACGCTTGTTATGCCACATCCGGCTTCTTCTGGAACAGGATTTTTAACAGTTTCTGCATGGCTACAAATTATGGGTGAAGATAAAGGCTGGGATTACATGAAGAAACTTCATGATAATATGGCAACTTATACGCATTCAGGCTCAAAACCAGCGAAATTAGCAGGTGCAGGTGAATATCCAGTTGGCGTATCGATGGTTTATAGTGCTTTAAAAGAGAAACAAAAAGGTGCACCAGTTGAAGTTGTATTGCCGAAAGAAGGATTAGGTTGGGAAGTAGAAGCGAACGCACTTATTAAAAAAGATAATGCAAAAAATGAAAAATTAGCG
Organism: Bacillus cereus group sp. Bce019; assembly: GCF_051781745.1. Classification (NCBI taxonomy): domain Bacteria; kingdom Bacillati; phylum Bacillota; class Bacilli; order Caryophanales; family Bacillaceae; genus Bacillus; species Bacillus cereus group sp. Bce019. The sequence continues at coordinate 55,064 of NZ_JBPWJX010000005.1, read as the reverse complement.
CAAGCATTTTTAGATTGGGCAATTACTGATGATGTAATGAAGTTATACTTCGAGAAAAATGGATTTGCAACAATTAAAAATGATTATAAACTTCCAGATGGATTCCCGAAAGATGTGACGGAAAAGTTATATAAAAAGAATGACTTTAAGTGGGCAGCAGAAAATCGCGACAAAATTTTAGAAAAATGGGAAAAAGAGTTTGGCCAAAAAGCAGAACCGAAAAAGTAAGTGAGTGGGAGAGAGAAAAAATGAGCGAATATTTATCAATTCAACACATTCAAAAACAGTTTGATGCATTTACAGCGTTAAAGGATATTTCTTTTACTGTGAAAAAAAATGAGTTTGTATGTTTATTAGGCCCAAGTGGCTGTGGGAAAACAACATTGCTTCGAATTTTAGCAGGGCTAGAAGAGGCGACAACAGGTAGTATAGCTGTGAATGGAAAAGATATTACAGCATTACCTCCTGGAAAGCGGAATTTCGGAATGGTGTTTCAATCATATGCATTATTTCCGAATTTAACAGCACTTGAAAACATTGAATACGGCTTAAAGACAAAAAAGTATGGAAAAGCAGAAGTAAAAGAGAAGGCGCTATCGGCGTTAGAACTAGTTGATTTACTGAATGTAAAAGATAAATATCCTGCTCAAATGTCTGGTGGACAACAGCAGCGAGTAGCACTTGCACGTGCGCTCGCTCTGTCTCCGGATATTTTGTTACTCGATGAGCCGTTATCTGCTTTAGATGCAAAAGTACGTGAAAAGTTACGTAGAGAAATGCGTGATTTGCAAGAGAAAATAGGAGTAACGACGATTATGGTCACGCATGATCAAGAAGAGGCATTAACGATGGCTGATAAAATTGTTGTAATGAATCATGCGGAAATTATGCAGATTGGAACACCAGAGGAGATTTATCAAAGACCAGCCAATCCGTTTGTGGCAGATTTTATTGGTTCTATTAATTTCTTTTCGAAAAATAACGAAGAACATGCAATTCGTCCTGAACATGTAACAATTGTACAAAAGGACGGTATTAAAACAGTTGTGGAAAGTATGGAATTTCGCGGATCTGTATATCGGACGGAAGTGCGAGTCTTAGAAGAAAACACACACCTTTATAATGAGAAAATTGTAGTGGATATATTAGCATCAGAAGTAGAAGCAACGGCTATTAGAAAAGGAAAGCCGATTCAAATCTCTTTCTCAGAAAATCATATGTTGTCATATGGAAAGAAGGTCATTGTATAGATGGAGATGTTAGAAAACTATAAGGTAGAAAGTACGAAAAAAAAGATTAAGAGAAGTATAGGGAAAGAGGAATGGATCCAAAGGCTCGTAATTATCGTTATGATTTTTTCTTTCCTTATCATACTTGTATTACCGCTATTACAACTATTTACACAAGCTTTTTATAATAAAGATGGAGTTTTCGTTGGTTTAGCGAATTTCAGTAAATATTTCACAACACCAACTTTAGTTCAGTCTTTACAAAATACAGTATGGATTTCTGGCGCAACAACAATTATTTCAGTTGCAATCGCATTCGTTTACGCATATGCAATTGCCCGTACGAATGTTTTTGGAAAGCGTGTATTTCAGTATGTAGCGTTATTACCATTGTTCGCACCAACGATGATGCACGGTATAGCACTTACATATTTATTTGGTAATCAAGGGCTAGTAACGAAAGGAATGTTTGGTTTATTTGAAGGTATACAAATCCCTTTATATGGACCAGTAGGAATTGTAATAGCTGAAGTTATGTATACATTTCCACAAGCCTTTCTTATATTGCTAATTGCCTTCCAAGGATCTGATTATCGTTTATATGAAGCTTCTAATATGTTAGGGGCGAGTAAAACAAAGCAATTTTTCACGGTTACTTTACCTAGTGTAAAGTACGGATTAATTAGTGCAATGTTTGTTGTGTTCACACTTAGTTTTACTGATTTTGGGGCACCAAAAATTGTTGGTGGTCAATATAATGTGCTTGCTACTGACGTATACAAACAAGTAATTGGACAGCAAAATATGCCGATGGGTGCAACTGTCGGAATGATTTTATTAATCCCAGCTATATTCGCATTTGTAGTTGATCGTATTACGCAAAGAAAGCAGGCGAATTTCTTATCTTCAAAAGCAGTACCATACAGAATAATAGCTAATAAGAAAAGAGATGTAATCTCATTCATATATTGTAGTGTGATTACACTTATGATCATTCTATTATTTGTTGCAGTTGGTATTGCTGCAAGTGTGAAAGTATGGCCATATAATATGAGTTTTACATTTGAGCATTTTAATTTTTCAAGTTTAACAGGAGATGGACTTGAAGCATTTAAAAATAGCGTAATTGTTTCAGCAGTTACAGCAGTTATTGGGGCGATTTTAACATTTGTATTCGCATATGCAATTGAGAAAATAGACCAGCTACAATTTTTCAGAAAAACAGGTTACTTTTTCTCTATAGTGCCGTTAGCGATACCAGGTTTAGTACTCGGATTAGGATATGTCTTTTTCTTTAGTCAACCAACGATTCAAATTCTTGGACTATCAGTAACGAATCCGTTTCATTCTTTATACGGAACAATCGCTGTATTAGTACTAGTAAATATCATTCATTTTTATTCTGTAACATTTGTCACGGCAACGACTGCCTTAAAGAAATTAGACCGAGAGTTTGAGCTTGTTTCGCAGTCGATGGGTATTCCGTTTTATAAAACATTCTTCCGAGTAACAGTACCAATGTGTTTACCAGCAATTTTAGAAATGGTAATGTACTACTTCGTAAATTCAATGGTAACTGTATCGGCAGTTGTATTCCTATATGCAGCTGATTTTAAACTAGCTGCCGTATCAATCGTAAATATGGATGATGCAGGAAATGTACCACCAGCAGCTGCAATGAGTGTACTTATTGTTGTTACAAATATTGTAGTGAGAGTTGTATATGAATGGGGAACGAAAGCACTTCGTAACCGAACTTCACAATGGCAAAAAAGATAAGTAAGAAGGGTGATGGACAGAATGAAAATTGAAGCAGTTATTTTTGATTGGGCAGGTACGACGGTTGATTACGGATGTTTTGCACCGCTAGAAGTATTCATGAAGATTTTTCAAAAACGTGGCGTTGAAATTACAGCAGAAGAAGCACGTAAGCCAATGGGATTATTAAAAATAGATCATGTAAGGGCACTAACAGAAATGCCTCGTATTGCGGATGAGTGGAAGCGTGTCTTCGGTCAATTACCAACAGAAGCAGACATTCATGAGATGTATGAAGAGTTTGAAGAAATTCTCTTTTCTATTTTACCAAGTTATGCTACGCCGATTGATGAGGTAAAAGAAGTAATCGCTTCTTTACGTGAGAGAGGCATTAAAATCGGTTCAACAACGGGCTATACGAGAGAAATGATGGAAATTGTAGCAAAGGAAGCAGCGTTACAAGGATATAAACCTGATTTTCTTGTTACGCCAGATGATGTTCCAGCAGGCCGCCCATACCCATGGATGTGCTATAAAAATGCAATGGAACTTGGTGTGTATCCGATGAACCATATGATAAAAGTAGGGGACACAGTATCAGATATGAAAGAAGGTAGAAATGCTGGAATGTGGACAGTTGGTGTAATTCTTGGAAGTAGTGAGCTCGGTTTAACGGAAGAGGAAGTGGAGAGTATGGATTCGGTAGAGCTTCGTGAAAAAATAGAAATAGTTCGTAATCGGTTTGTTGAAAATGGGGCTCATTTTACGATTGAAACGATGCAGGAGCTCGAAAACGTAATGGAACATATCGAGAAACAAGAACTTATTATTTCATAAAAGGGGTACGGGATCATGAATGAAAATCACTACTTATTATTAACACCAGGACCATTAACGACAACAAAATCAGTAAAAGAAGTTATGCTATACGATTGGTGTACGTGGGATGTTGAATATAATACGATGGTGCAAGAAGTAAGAGCTAAACTTGTATCGTTAGCGACGAAGGAAGAAGAGAAATATACAACAGTGTTAATGCAAGGAAGCGGTACGTTTTCAGTTGAAGCAGTAATTGGCTCTGTTATTCCGGGAAATGGGAAGCTTCTCGTTTGTACAAATGGTGCGTACGGTAAGCGCATTGTACAAATGGCAGAGATGTTACAGATTGATGTAGTGGTCAGCCAAACAGAAGAGTGGGAACCTACTAATATTGTAGAAGTAGAAAAGTTATTGGAAGAAGATAAAGAGATTACGCATATTGCAGTTGTTCATTGTGAAACAACGACAGGCATTATAAATCCAATTGTAGATGTATGTAAATTAGGAAAGCAGTATGGAAAGGTTACAATTGTTGATGCGATGAGTAGTTTCGGCGGGATTGAAATAGACATTGCTGATTTACAAATTGATTTTTTAATTAGTAGTGCGAATAAGTGTATTCAAGGGGTTCCTGGATTCGGATTTGTAATCGCAAAACGTGATGAATTATTGAAGTGTAAAGGGCAAGGACGCTCTTTATCTCTTGATTTATATGATCAATGGGAAACGATGGAAAAACAAAATGGGAAATGGCGTTTTACTTCACCTACACATGTTGTACATGCTTTTTATCAAGCACTACTTGAACTAGAAAAAGAGGGTGGAGTAAGAGCGCGTTACAATCGATATTACAACAATCAAAAACTACTAGTGAATAGAATGGGAGAAATCGGATTTAAGCCACTAGTAGATGAGAAATATCAATCTCCTATTATTACATCTTTCATTTATCCAAAAGGGGAGTTCGAGTTTCAACAGTTATATAACGAATTAAAATGCTATGGATTTGTTATTTACCCTGGGAAAATTTCGAAAGTAGATACGTTCCGGATTGGAAATATAGGTGATGTACATGAAGAAGATATTAATCGCTTAGTTGATAGTATTGCTAAAGGAGCTGTTATTGGGTGAAAGTATTTTGTTTAGGTGGAGCAGGTAAAATTTGTCGTGAAGCTATTTTGGATTTAATTCAATTTTCATCTTTTGAGACGATTACTGTAGCCGATTTTAACGAGGAAGAAGGCCGTAAAGTAGTAGAATGGCTCAACGATCCTCGTGTTGATTTTGTAAAAGTAGATGTAACGAATCACGAGGATACGGTTGCAAAAATGAAAGGTTATGACATTGTATTGGATGGTACGACGATAAAGCTAAACGGATTGTCGACTCGCTGTATTGCAGAAGCAGGCTGCCACGGTGTGAACTTAAATGGATTTGGTGAAGAAAATGAATCGCATGCTATATTTGTTCAAAATGAAAAAACATGTTTGCCTGGGTTTGGCATGACGCCAGGTGTAACGCAAATGATGGCAATGCATGCAGCAAATCAACTGGATACTGTAGAGTCTGTCCGCGTAAGTCACGGTTCGTATCGTCCGATTGCTTTTTCTGCTTCAATTACAGAGACAACGACATATGAATATGATCCACATTTACCATCGCGTACAGTGTATGAAGATGGTGAATTTAAACAAGTACTTCCGTTTGCGCGTCCGAGAGAAATAGAATTGCCAGCGCCTTATGGTAAGGAAACGCAGTATATCATTCCGCATTCTGAAACGATTACGTTAGCAAAGGCACTAGAAAATAAAGGTGTCAAACTGATAGAGACGAGAGGAACTTGGCCGAAGCAAAATATGCAACTTGTACGTGCTTTATATGATTACGGCATATTGCGTAATGATCAGATTGAAATAAACGGGAAAGAAATAGGCATTATGGATTGTATTTCGCAGTATTTATTGCAATCGAAAGAAGGACAAGAAACAGAGCTTTATGGTTATGCACTTCATGTAGAAGTAATAGGTATGAAAAATAATGAGAAGCAAAGACATGTGTTATATCATACACATCCGTTATCTGATGGTTCTGTTGTAGGATGGGAAAAATTAAGGGCGTATACGAGAAACGTCGGTATTCCATTTGGGGTTGCTGCAGAGTTAATTGCAACTGGAAATGCAAGTAGGGTGGGTGTTGTTACGCCTGAAGAAGCTTTTGAAAATCCACAATTAATTTTTGATGAACTAGCAAAGCGCGGTATTCATATTCATGAAGAAGTTTCTACTTACAAAGAAAATTATAACTTTGTATAAGCAAGGAAGCTTATGAGGGAGATATAAATGAGGTGAATCTATGTCTGTAGTAGGAGAAGAAAGAAAGCGAACCATTCTTGAAAAGGTAGAATTTAAAGGAAAAGTAAAGGTTTCAGAATTAGCGAGAGAATTTGCTGTATCAACAGAAACGATTCGTCGATATTTAGAAGAATTAGATCGTGAAAAGAAGCTGAAAAAAGTGTATGGTGGAGCTGTTCAACTTCCAGGCGCTGGGGTAGAGGCGCCAATGTTAGAAAGAGAAATGCTACATATAGAAGAGAAGAAAAGAATTGGTTATAAAGCAGCGACATTTGTAGAAGATGGTGATGTCATTGCAATTGATGATGGAAGTACACCGCTTCAAATGGTTCCATACCTTGTTCATCGTAAAAACTTAACGATTGTAACAAGTTCATTTCCAGTCGCAACACAATTAATTTCTTCTATTAATAAAAAGATGTTTCACGGTGAAGTTTTATTTATAGGTGGAAAAGTATCTCCAAAGCATTCGCGTGTATCAGGGTCTATTTCTCAGCAAGTAATACAGCAATTCCATTTTCATAAAGCGTTCGTTTCGATTGATGGGTTATTACCTAGTTTTGGAGTTTCCAGCTTTGAATTAGAGAAAGCGAAATTGTCAGAGGCGATGATGAAATTAGCTGAGAAGACATATATTTTATGTGATCATACGAAGGTAGGCGTGAAAGGGAATTATCGTATAGCAGCATTTTCACGTATTCAACATGTAATTTGTGATAAAAAAATGCCATATAGTTTTGAAGAAGAACTTATGAAGCATAATATTCAGTGGACAGTTTGTTAAATAAAGTGAAAGTACCTAAACTCCCGCCTAATTTTTAGGAGGGAGTTTTATTGTCTGCAAATCGTAAAATAAAAGATTTGCATTTATGCAAAAAGTGGACACATTTTCTCATCTCTTTCATATAATTTACCAATACAAAAAAAGTTGGTCGAAGGAAAGAAGGGAGAACATGTCAGAACGAATATATAATAAACTTGTATTGTACGCGAATATTTTGCAAAAAATTGGTGTCATCAATGAGAAGGAAAAAAGTGAAATTCTTCATACGATAGGTAAAAAAGCCCTTTGAATAAAGGGCTTTTTATTTTTTATCTTTAAAAATATAAATTTAATATAATATTCTCATTGACAATGATAATGATATTCATTATCATTTATTTGTGGGTAATTGATAAGGGTTATCAATTATAAAAATTGTATATGATAGGGGATATTATTTTGAAAAAAAATTATATGAAGGCGCTAGTAGTAGCGACAACATTAGCAATTCCATTTGCTACGTATTCTACTCCAGCATTAGCGGCATTAAAAGTTGAAGCAAATCAATCGGTAGCAGCAGCGAGTGATCGCACGTATGATACTGAAATTAAAATATATAAGGACCAAAAAGACGAGCCATCTATGGTTTCTCAATATATAAAAGATCCTAAAGTAACGATTGCAGCTGGCAAAAAAATTGTCACTGTAACAATGCAAGATAGCGATTATTTTCAATATCTTAGAATAGAAGATAAAAACCAGCCTGGTGTATTTCATGATGTGAAGGTTTTGTCAGAAGATAAGAGGAAGAATGGAACGAAAGTAGTTCAATTTGAAATTGGCGAGTTTGAGAAGAAACACAATATGCAAATGCATATACTTATTCCAGCTATTGGATATGATCACAAATATCAAGTTCAATTTGAAATTAAAGATCCAACTGTAGGTAACAAAGAAACAGAGAAACCAGATGATAACTCTAATTCAGGAAATACGGAAACGGATAATCCAGTTGATAATCAAAATATGATAACAGATAACAAATTAAGAGAGCTTGTTAATAAAAAAGTATTTAATAGAAAAGATTTAAATACACCAATTACGAAAGAAGATTTATTACAAGTAAAGGATTTGTTTTTAAATACAAATGAGATACTTGATTATAGTGCATTAAAATATATGCCAAATTTAAAATCTTTAACAGTTGCGAATGCGAAGATAAAAGACCCGTCGTTCTTTGCGAACTTAAAGCAATTAAATCATTTAGCTTTGCGTGGTAATGAATTTGCAGATGTAACGCCACTTGTTAAGATGGATAATTTAGAATCTCTTGATTTAAGTAATAATAAAATTACAAACGTTGCACCACTAACTGAAATGAAAAATGTAAAAAGTTTATATCTATCAGGCAATCAAATAGAAGATGTAACAGCATTAGCGAAAATGGAACAACTAGATTACTTGAATTTAGCAAATAATAAAATTAAGAACGTTGCTCCATTAAGCGCTTTAAAAAATGTAACATACTTAACTTTAGCAGGTAATCAAATTGAAGATATTAAAGCGTTATATTCATTACCTTTAACAGACTTAGTATTAACACGTAATAAAGTTAAAGATTTATCCGGCATTGAGCAAATGAAGCAATTAGAAGAATTGTGGATCGGGAAAAATGAAATAAAAGATGTTACTCCTCTAAGTAAGATGACACAGTTAAAACAATTACACTTACCTAACAATGAGTTAAAGGATATTACTCCATTATCAAGTTTAGTAAACTTACAAAAGCTTGATTTAGAAGCGAATTATATTTCAGACTTATCACCAGTTAGTAATTTAAAAAAATTAGTATTTCTAAGTTTTGTTGCAAATGAAATCCGTGATGTCCGACCAGTTATAGAACTAAGTAAGACGGCTTATATTAATGTCCAAAATCAAAAAGTATTTTTAGAGGAAACAGAAGTAAATAAAGAAGTAAAAGTACCTATATATGAAAAAGATGGTGAGATTTCTACGAAAATCCGTCTGAAGAGCGATAATGGTACGTATAGTAATGGTGTAGTGAAATGGAGTACACCAGGTGAGAAAGTATATGAATTTGGTGTGAAAGATCCATTCGCGGATACAGGAATCTTCTTTACAGGATCTGTTATTCAAAATGTAGTAGAAAGTAAAGACGGTAATACATCTAAAGAAGATGAGAAAACAGAAGTGGTAGAATTTAAAGATGTACCAAAGGGACATTGGTCAGAAGAAGCAATTAATTACTTAGCGAAAGAAAAATTATTTATAGGCTATGGAAATGGTGAATTTGGATTTGGTGATAACATTACTCGTGGACAAGTAGCACTTCTAATACAAAGGTATTTAAAATTAGAAAATAATCTAGAACAAAAAACGGCATTTACAGATACGAAAGGAAATATGTATGAAACGGCTATTGATGCAGTGGTTCAAGCTGGAATTATGACAGGCTATGGAAATGGTATGTTCCGTCCGGATGGAGTATTAACTCGATATGAAATGTCAGTAGTACTACAAAGAGTATTTCAGTTAAAAGAAAATGAAAATAGTGCAGAGAATTTTAAAGATGTACCAAATGGCCATTGGGCGAAAGGATATGTGAAAGCTTTAGTGGATAATAAAATATCAAAAGGCAACGGGGAAGGGAATTTTTTAGGAGATAATTTCGTAACACGTGAACAATACGCGCAGTTTTTGTATAATGCAATAAAGAAATAAAGTGAAACTTTATTCAGTGGGGGTTTTGTTCATTCCCCACTGATTAGTAGCCCTCACCAATCGGGCTGCCCGTTAATGCGGAATAAAAAATGAGGAAAATACGCTATTCTTTAATTAAAGAATAGCGTATTTTTTATGTGCAAAATGAAATAGATAGGAGTATAGACATATGAATAGCCTATTTTAAAGAAGAACCACGAAACTATATTGACAAAAAAGCGTTCTCATGTGATAATTCAATTAAATTTTTAGAATAATCAAAAAATATTCCTTTTACATAGAAAGGATTCGAACCTTATATGAATATTATGCCGGGGGTGACGAAATGTTATTTTTTCTGAAGAAATGGAATGAATTAAAAGATGTGAAATCTGAATTGGCACTTCGTGATTGGTTTTATGGTACCAAAATTAGCTTATCGCTATGTACGTCAAAAGAGCCGTTAACATTTTTAGTAAATGTTGAGGGAAGAGATAAAGGGCTATTTTCGGAAGAAGATTTTATTGTCGTAAATTGCATGTGCGAGTCAGTATTTGAAAATGAAGAAAAACCAGCTGCAGAGTCATTCATGCATGCGGATATTTATAAAAAAAGTAGTGCAGGATGTATTTTACAAGTGCAGACTGTAGATAGTCATTTAATATCAGAGTTATATGGGGAAGAAGGAGAAGTAACGTTCGATAAACGCAGTGTGGAGCGTGTTTTCGGAAAAGAAGGTATAACAGAAATGACAATTCCAATTGTAGAAGATGAAAAAAAATTCGCTGATTTATTAGAAAGCAATGTTCCGAATTTCATTGAAGGTGGAGGAGTAGTTCTTGTTCATAATTACGGCATGATTGTGTGGGGAAAAACGCCAGAAGAAGCGAAAAAATGGCTAGAGGGTATAGAATATTTAATGAACTATCATGTAAAGTTATTAATGATTAAGGGTGCAAGGAGCTCTGTTATATAAAAATGGATGTGATATGGCTACAAGTTAATAAACAAATGAAAGCGTTTTAAAAATAATTTCACTCATAAAATATAGGTCTCCTTATTATATATAGATTACATGTTGACATGTAAGGAGGAACATATTTTGCGAGTTAAATATCATTTTCTGCCAAAGCAGCAAGTAACATTTTGCAAGATAAATGATTCTGGTGAAGAGGCACTGCAAATGATGAACGAAACGGGATTTCGAGCCATCCCGGTATTAGCAGAAGATGAGAAGAAATTCACGGGGATTATTTATAAAGTAGATTTATTAGAAAAAAAATGCAATAGCGGATTAGAGCATGTAAGTGCAGGGGATATGCTTGATGATTCCAATGCATTTATTTTTGAAAAGGATTCATTCTTCAGAGCTTTTTATGTAATTCGTCGGCTTCCGTTTTTAGCCGTGCTAAATGATTATAATGAATTTGTCGGTATGTTAACGCATTCGAATATATTTGATGTTATTGAAGATTCATTTGGTATGCGAACAGGTGGTTATATATTAACAATTGCAACACAAGATTGTAAGGGAACGATTAAAGAGCTTGGGACATTGTTAAAAGCATATAATATCGGTGGCCTATTTACGTTAGATAACGGTGATCAATATATCCGCCGCGTTATTGTAAATATATCAGATGAGTTAGATGAAACAAGATTAAAGCAATTAATCGGAAAAATAGAGAAAAAAGGATTCAGAGTGAGTCATGTAGATTATATTTAAGTTAAAAAAAGTACCTATCTGTTATATATAGATAGGTACTTTTTTGTCCCGTCATTTGTGGGCAGTAAAATCCGAGCCTCAAAATTCAGCGCAAGTAAAGAAGTTAAGTGGGGGACGGATTGCCCATAAAAGCCCAATTGGTGAGGGCTGATTAAAGTTTTACTTTATGTGAGTAATGAACTTTATTTTGAAACAGGAGGCGGGGATAATGCTAGATCAGATAAGAAAATAAAGTCTGCATGCTCACGAATTTTAGGGATAGAAGTTTCAATAACGCGTGATGTAATTTCACCTGGAGGGCCCACATGCCCGATAGCTACCATAATAGGTTTTTCTTGAATTTTTTTGATGAGTAATTGGGCTTGTTTTGAAATATGTCCTGCTGTATACACATCATCAAAAAATAGTTGGTTTTCAATAATAGGAACTCCTAATTCTTTTCCGATTTTTGGGACGACACTATTAGGATTCGTTTTACTATCTAAGTAAAATAAACCGTGTTTTTTACAAGCAGCAAGTATAAGGCGAACAATTCTTTCATCCGCTGTTACTTTTGACCCCATATGATTGTTCATTCCAATTGCATGCGGTACTTCTTGAATCGCTTGTTCAAGTCGGTTGTTTATTTCTTCATCGCTTAAATCAGTTGTAATTGCTTTCGGCCCAAGCCATTCTTTTTTACCTTTTATAGGTTCCATTGGCATATGTATAATAACTTCATGGCCTTTCTTATGGGCAGCTATTGCATCTTCTTTTGTGGAAGGAAGAAAAGGCATAACAGCAACAGTGAGTGGAATGGGAAGTGATAACATTTGATTAGTCCCCTTCATATTATTTCCGAAATCATCAATGACAATAGCAACTTTATTCGTATGAGCATTTGCTTGAATAGGAAATAAGAAGGACGGTAAAAACAAAACAATGATGAATAATGCAATCGTATATTTTCGCATATAAATATTTCCTTTCTATTGTTATCCCGCTATTTGTGGGGGAGTAAGACTCCCACCTCAACATTGGGCTGGATAGGTGGGAGATTCACTGCCTACCCGATTGGTGAATGCTAATAATCAGTGGGGGCTGAACAAAAAACACTGATTAAAGTTTCACTTTATCAATCATCATTATGTTTTGCTTTTTTATATAAATTAAACAAAAAATGTCGAAGAAAAGTAGGTGGAAAATTAAGAATCCACGGTTTACGTAGCATTTATAAAAAAACAAGATGAAAAAAATGTCTATTATTGCGAATGTATTTACAAAGATAGAATAATTTGTAATAATTCTCAAAGTGAGGGTAAAGATTTGTAAATTACAGGGAGAAAATGTTAAAATTTCTGATTCTTCAAATTTGCATATGATTAAGTAGTTAAAAAAGTCAATGGAGAAGTGAAGTTAAGAGCATGGAAGTATAATAAGGGGGATATGGATGTTTACTGTAAAAAGGAAGTACACATTAGAAAAGCTTTCACGTGATATTCATATGAAACGTGAAGAAATGATTCAACTAGGATTAACAAGTGGGCTAAATAGTAGGGAGACAATTCAAGTTAGTCAAGAATTGGACAAGCTTATTTTACAATATCAATGTTATAAAGAAAAACAAACACCGAAATGGTTTTCAATTATAAAAATACCTATTTTCCAAATCGGGTATGAAGGAAAATCAAATAATTTTTGGCGAATGCTTGTGGCTGGTTTTATGAAATAAGTATAATTACCCTTATGGGATAAGGATAATTATACTATGTGTAACGGAATTTCGATATGAACTGTTGTTCCTTCGTTTTCTGTACTGTCAATAAAAATATGCCCATTATACATCTCTACAATTCGTTTACATATGACAAGTCCAAGACCTGTTCCAGTATCTTTATTAGTAAAGAACGGATGAAAGAGGTGTTTTTGAATATGTTGCGGAATCCCTTTTCCAGTATCTATAATCTGCAATTGTGCGTGTGTTTCATTGTTTTTTACTACAATGGTTAGTGTATCACTAGAAGTCATGGCCTCAATTGCATTTTTTGTAATGTTTAAAACCACTTGTTTCATATGGTCTTTCGAACAACGGATATGAACAGGATGGTCTGGCAGATGTAAATGGAATACAATGTTATGTAAATTCGCCTCAGATTGAATAATTAATGCTACCTCATTTAGAATTTTTCTTACATCATACGTTTGTTCGATGATGGCGGTTGGCTTTCCGAGAATAAGAAATTCACTTACAATTTCATTGATTCGCTCTATTTCTTGTTCAATTACGGAAAAGTAGAACTGATCTTGCTCATCTTTATATTTCTCTTTTAATAGAGCGACGAGTCCTTTAATTCCAGTAAGAGGATTACGGATTTCGTGTGCTGTACTCGCTGCAAAAGTTCCAACTAATTCAATTTTTTGTAGTTCATTTTGTTGCCTTTCAATTTTTGTTTGACGTTTTAACAACATATATTGAGCAAGTAAAAATAAAATAGACATTAAAAATAAAGTAGCTATACACTCTATTGCAACCCACTGGTATAAGGTTTTTTGATGAATAGGTAATGGAGAAACAGAGACCTTCCAATTTAATCTTTGGAGTGGGGTAGTAAGCATATTAGAATGCGTATCACTTGTGTCGCTATTATCATCGGTTAGAAAAACTACATCATGTTTATCAGTTACCTCAAAATGGTATTGTGGTTTAATGGCATTTAAAGAAGATGAAATGTAATCAAAGCGTAAACTAGCTAATAATAATCCTGAGAGCTCCTTCTGTTTATTAAATATGGGGGCAGCAATCATAATAGCTTTATGTCCAAGAACGCGATCAGTAATGACTGATGATACAGTGGTTTTTTTAGTTTGGAGCGCGTCTTGAATATATTTACGGTCTGAAACATCTATAGGCTTTGATTCATCTTCAGATGCGATTGTAATGACTCCTTCTGGTGTAGCGTAATATAGACCAGAAAAGCGTGCATCGTTTCCATCTGTATCATGTACAATTTGTTTAATACCATTTATATTACCAGTCTCGGTGCCTACAACTTTTGCAAGCATGTCTAAAGCAGAAATTGCTTCACCAAGATGATGATCCAAATAATCTCTATATAAAAAGAGAACTGTATGAGCAGATAATTTGTTTTCCTGTTTCATTTTATATGTATGATACGAATAAAATGTAGCACCAATCCCTATTGTCGGTAGGATAACAAGCAATATATATACAATTATGCTTTGGAATTTGACTTTCAAATGTGGTACTCCTTCTTTTTTTATTATCATTATATATAAACTATGTTAAAATTGTCATGTTTTTATTCAAGAATGATTCTTAATATATTAGGGGAGAGGAAATGGATGAGTGAATGCTCATTCGGAATTCACAGGAAGTATGAACTGGCATTTTCTTTTTATTGCTGAGAATTTAAGTGAAGGGTTGAAATTTGTATGACATCAAATAATGAACGAGAAGATATTTCTCAATCTTTAAAAGTATTTATTGCATTATCTCGTGTACATCGTTCTGTTATGGATACTACAAATAAATCTATACAAAGTAACGGGTTAAATCCAACTGAATTTGCTGTATTAGAACTGCTATATCATAAAGGCGGTCAACCACTTCAGCAAATTGGTGAGCGTATTTTAATAGCTAGTGGCAGCATTACATATGTTGTAGATAAGCTGGAGAAAAAGGGATTAGTAAAGAGAATTCCATGTCCGAATGACAGACGTGTTATTTACGCGCAATTAACTGAGTCTGGCGAGAACTTTATTGCTTCTATTTTTCCGGGGCATGAGAAAGTTATACATCAGTCTTTTGAAATGTTAACGAAAGATGAAAAAGATGAATTACTTGATTTATTAAAAAAAATTGGGAAGTATGAAAAATAATATGTTCCAAAGGAGCTTTGGATAAATAAATCCAAGGCTTTTTTATTTGTAATGAGCTCAGGGCAATCACTGCCGAAATTTGTTGAAAATTAAGAGGGAATTCAAGAATACGTATTGAATTATAATAAAGGTATGTAATGGAGAGGAGGCTCGTTCATGTCATTTAAAGACTATGAATATAAACGCCCAAATATTGAAGAGTTAAAAGAGAAATTTACTGTTGCTTTAGAGAAGTTTGATAACGCAAAAACTGTAGAAGAACAAAAACAAGTCATTCATTCAATTAATGAGATTCGCAACGATTTTGGTACAATGGGAAACCTTTGTTACATTCGCCATTCTGTTGATACGACGGATACTTTTTATAAGGAGGAGCAGGATTTCTTTGATGAATTCTCTCCAGTTGTACAAGGATATGGTACAAAATATTATAAGGCACTCATTAATTCTCCATTTCGTGAAGAATTAGAGGCGTATTATGGAAAACAATTATTTGCTCTAGCAGAATGTGATTTAAAAACATATTCAGATGAAGTCGTGAAAGATTTACAATTAGAAAATAAATTATCATCGCAATATACACAGTTATTAGCATCTGCAAAAATTGACTTTGCTGGAGAAGAAAGAACGTTATCGCAACTGATTCCGTTTATGCAAGGAAAAGAAAGAAGCGAACGTAAAGCAGCAAGTGAAGCATACTACGGATTTTTAGCTGGAAATGAGGAAGAACTAGATCGTATTTATGATGAGCTTGTTAAAGTGAGAACGAAAATCGCAAAATCTTTAGGTTTCAAAAACTTTGTTGAACTTGGATATGCAAGAATGTACCGTACAGATTATAATGCGGAGATGGTGGCTAATTACCGTCAGCAAGTGCTAGATTATATCGTTCCCGTTACAACGGAATTAAGAAAGCGACAACAAGCACGTATCGGTGTAGAGAAGTTAGCTTATTACGACGAAAACTTTGAGTTTGCTACAGGTAACCCAACTCCAAAAGGAGATGCGGATTGGATTGTTGATCATGGAAAGACAATGTATAAAGAGTTATCGGCTGAAACAGATGAATTTTTCAATTTCATGCTAGATAATGATTTATTAGATTTAGTTGCGAAAAAAGGAAAAGCTGGTGGCGGATATTGTACATATATTGAGAATTATAAAGCGCCATTTATTTTCTCAAACTTCAATGGAACATCTGGTGACATTGATGTATTAACACATGAAGCAGGTCATGCTTTCCAAGTATATGAAAGTCGTAAATTTGAAATTCCAGAATATAATTGGCCAACATATGAGGCGTGTGAAATCCACTCTATGAGTATGGAATTCTTTACATGGCCATGGATGAAGCTATTCTTTGAAGAAGATGCAGATAAATATTACTTCTCTCACTTAAGTTCAGCACTTCTGTTTTTACCTTATGGTGTATCTGTTGATGAATATCAACATTATGTATATGAAAATCCTGAAGCATCACCTGAAGAGCGTAAGACAGCATGGCGTAACATAGAGAAGAAATATTTACCACATCGTGATTATGAGGAGAATGATTATTTAGAGCGCGGTGGTTTTTGGCAACGTCAAGGGCATATTTATAGCTCACCGTTCTATTATATTGATTACACGCTTGCTCAAATTTGTGCGCTACAATTTTGGAAACGTGCAAGAGATAATAGACAAGAGGCGTGGGAAGATTATGTGAATCTGTGCCAACAAGGTGGAAGTAAATCGTTCTTAGAATTAGTAGAGGTTGCAAATTTAACATCACCATTTGCTGAAGGCTGTGTGAAAAGTGTTATTACAGAAATTGAAGCATGGTTACATGCGATTGACGACACAAAATTGTAAAAAACATGCGCTTTTTTTCACATGTTTAACATCGACATAATGGGAAAATGATGAGATAATAAAAGAAAATTCAGAATACTAAAGGGGTGTTTCTAATAAGGAGCACCTCTTTTCACCAACAAAAGGGGGGAACAAGTATGCTTCAATCTAATATGGATGTAAGTTTAGAAAGTTTAGTAAACTCATTACAGGCTACTCGAAGCACGCTATTATCAGAAATTGAAATGTTAAATGACACAGAAGTGAATGTAAAGCCACGCCGTGATAAATGGAGTATTATTCAAATTTTACACCACTTGCATTTAGTTGAACAATCTGTCACGTCTGCCCTTGTATATGCTTTACAAAAAAATGAAAGAAACATGACTCCATTTAAAGACCTCCAACTTACGCTTGATCGCACACATAAACGAGAAGCTCCTCAGCAAATGCAACCAACAGAAACTTTAATGAAAAAACAGCAAGGAATTCAATTGCTAGAACATTCACGCCAAGAACTATTACACGCGCTTCATAGTGTTATAGATGAAAAAGATCTATTTGAAAATGGATTAAAGCATCCTGTTTTTAATGATCTGAATTTGTATCAATGGGTTCAATTTCTTGATTTGCATGAACAAAGACATCTTACGCAGTTAAAAGAGGCGAAACATGCAATTTTGCAACGCTAAAGTGGAAGAAGTGGGAAACCACTTCTTTTTTGATACGTGCATAGTTTTCTTTCTTATTTTGGAATACTACATGGAGAAATAAGAAAGAAAAGAAGGAGTTGAAAAAAACATGTCTAAGAAGAAGCGAGAAGAAGAGCGCGCCTGGAAAGCACGTAAAAAAAATCAACAACCGCACGGAAAAGTGAAAGCTTTTGCTGAATTAGTTGAAGGAACAGAAAAAACGTGATGAGTATTTCATCACGTTTTTTGTATGAGTGGAAAAGTTAATAAAAAGGTTGTACCGATTCCTTTTTCACTTATAATATCAATCTTTCCATTCATAGCTTGAACAACACTGAATACGACCATCATTCCAAGTCCAGTACCTTTTTCTTTCGTTGAATAAAAGGGCGAACCAAGACGTTTTACTTGTTCTGAATCCATACCGACTCCTGTATCTTTTATATATAACTGAATATGCTTATGATCAGGAACTAATGTGAAATAAAGATCACCGCCTTTTGGCATAGCCTCAATGCAATTTTTTAAAATATTTAATAAACATTGATTTAGTTTTTGCTTTTCTCCAGCGATAAAAAAAGAAGTGCTTTGCTTTATATAATGAGTACGTACATTTGTTAAATTAGCAAGCGGTGTAATTAGCGACAATGCATGGAGTAATTCTTCTTCTAACTGTAATATTTGTTCTTTTTCAATGCTTGGTTTAGCAAAGGTTAAATAATCTGTAAGAACATGATTTGCTTGTTCGATGCCATTAATGGCAATGTCGATATATAATTTTCGTTCCTGCTCAGTGCATGTATCTGATTGTAACAGTTGTAAAAAACCTTTCGTTGAAGTTAATGGATTGCGAATTTCATGAGAGATAGACGCTGCCATTTCACCAATTAAATGAAACTTTTCAGCATTTATAAGTTCATTTTGGAGACGAACTTGAGTTTGTAATATGTGTAGTAAATATAAAATTAGAATCGTACCAAGCATTGAACATAATTCATACACAATAATATGCGGTATATAATCAGTCTTATTTGTAACCTTTGAAAGGAAGAAGGGTATCCAACTAAATCCGTATGTGAGACTGTAGATAATAGCAAGTGTTATTTTTATACGATTAGAAGTTCGATTGAAAAATTTATATGTTAATAATAGAACAATAAATAGAAGAACAGAACCGATAAGAGATGGGAAAACACCTACCCCACCTAATAATAAGCGATATATGTTTAATACAACTAAGATAGAACCACCAGCAATAGGCCCTCCCGTTAATGTACCGACAATTAATACAATATGGCGCATATCAAATTGAAAACCATTATTTGTTTTTGCTGCAAATGTAATACAGAGTACGGTAGCGAGGCAACAGAGTACAATGAATATAGCTGAATTTAATTTAGGAGAGCGTTTCCCTTTTTGATTCCAAAATAAATGATATACGAGCATTGTAATCAGGATGAATAATATATTTAAAAAGAGATAAATAATAAAGGATTTCAGTGGGATGCCTCCTCTCTTCTTATATTAAATTAATCATACTATAAAATGAAAGAAATGAAATAATAAATAGCGGAAAAATCAGAAATTTTTACGCTAGTATACAATATGTTACAATAAGCTATGTCAATGAAAGAAGAAATTCCGTGCACCGCGCGGGAGAGGTTCGCGAACTCCCTCTATAAAAAACTATGGAAACAACAATATCCTTAGGTATTGTTTTGTTTTTTTATTGTGACAGTTCAAGAACGTTCTTTCTTCTTATTTATAGTAGAGAAGGAGAATGAGTGAAATGAAAAAAGAAAAAGCAGTTGTTGTTTTTAGTGGAGGACAAGATAGTACGACATGTTTATTTTGGGCAATAGAGCAGTTTGCAGAGGTAGAAGCTGTAACGTTTAATTACAATCAACGTCATAAGCTAGAAATTGATTGTGCAGCGGAAATTGCAAAAGAACTAGGAATAAAGCATACGGTACTAGATATGAGTCTATTAAATCAACTTGCTCCAAATGCGTTAACGAGAACGGATATGGAGATTACACATGAAGAAGGTGAATTGCCATCGACATTTGTAGATGGACGAAATTTACTCTTCTTATCATTTGCTGCTGTATTAGCAAAACAAGTTGGAGCACGTCATATTGTAACGGGTGTATGTGAAACTGATTTCAGTGGTTATCCAGACTGCCGTGACGTGTTTGTGAAATCGTTAAATGTTACTTTAAATTTATCTATGGATTACCCGTTTGTCATTCACACGCCACTTATGTGGATTGATAAGGCTGAAACATGGAAATTATCAGATGAACTTGGAGCATTTGAGTTTGTTCGAGAAAAAACATTAACATGTTATAACGGAATTATTGGTGATGGTTGCGGTGAATGTCCAGCATGTCAACTTCGTAAAGCAGGATTAGATACGTACCTACAAGAACGCGAAGGAGCGAACAACTAATGGATAACTTTTTTGGATTTCGCATCGTAGAGAATTTGCAAAAAATGGACAAGGATATTCAGCGTAAACAACTCAAATACCATAATAAAAGAGTAATGGTCAGCAAGGAATTTACATTTGATGCAGCACACCATTTACACTGTTATGAAGGGAAATGTAAAAACTTACATGGTCACACATATAAAGTTGTATTTGGAATTAGTGGATATGTAAATGAAATAGGTCTTGCAATTGACTTTGGAGATATAAAAGAAATTTGGAAGAATGAAATAGAAATTTATCTAGATCATCGTTATTTAAACGAAACGTTACCTGCAATGAATACGACTGCTGAAAATATGGTCGTTTGGATTTATGAAAAGATGGCAGAAGCACTAACAAAAGAGAATCGAGTGAACGAATATAAAGGAGCTCGCGTTGAATTTGTTCGTTTATTTGAGACGCCGACTAGTTATGCGGAAGTAAGACGGGAGTGGATGCTTGATGAGTAAAATCCCTGTCTTAGAAATATTCGGTCCGACTATTCAAGGTGAAGGAATGGTTGTAGGGCAAAAGACAATGTTTATCCGTACAGCTGGTTGTGATTATAGCTGTGCTTGGTGTGATTCTGCTTTTACGTGGGATGGATCAGCTAAAGATCAAATTAGACAGATGACACCAGAAGATATTTGGGATGAGCTTGTTGCAATTGGAGGAGAAAATTTTTCTCATGTTACGATTTCAGGTGGAAATCCGGCATTATTGAAAAATATTGAGTTTCTTCTTTCTATATTAAAAGAAAATGGAATGCGAACGGCAATTGAAACGCAAGGGAGTAAATGGCAAGATTGGTTACTTCAAATTGATGAGATAACAATTTCTCCAAAACCACCAAGTTCAACGATGAAAACAGATTTTCAGAGATTAGATGCTATTATTCAGAAACTAGCAGGAAAAGATATTAGTTTAAAAGTAGTAGTATTCGATGATCATGATTTTGAATATGCAGTTAAGATGCACGAACGTTATCCAAAGGTACCATTTTTCTTACAAGTAGGAAACGATGATACAAAAACAGTGGATGATGCGATGCTTATAAAAAAATTATTAGATAAGTATGAATGGCTGATTGATAAAGCTGTAAATTGTAAAGAGATGAATGATGCAAAAGTATTGCCTCAGCTTCATGCGTTAGTATGGGGAAATAAGCGCGGCGTATAACGAGAAGGGATGTTTAAAATGACAGGAAGATTAGATGAAGATTTAAAAGATGTAACATTACTAGGGAATCAAAATACAAAATATTTATTTGAATATAGCCCAGAAATATTAGAGGTATTTGATAATAATCATCCAAACCGTGATTATTTTGTAAAATTCAATTGTCCTGAATTTACAAGTTTATGCCCGAAAACAGGACAACCAGATTTTGCAACAATTTATATTAGCTATATTCCAGAGCAAAAAATGGTAGAGAGTAAATCTTTAAAGTTGTATTTATTTAGTTTCCGCAATCATGGTGATTTCCATGAAGATTGCATGAACGTTATTATGAACGATTTAATTAAATTAATGGATCCACGTTATATTGAGGTATGGGGGAAATTCACACCACGTGGTGGCATTTCAATTGATCCATACTGCAACTACGGGCGCCCAGGGACGAAGTATGAACAAATGGCTGATTACCGCATGATGAACCACGATCTATATCCGGAAACAATTGATAATCGTTAATAGAAAGAAAGGGCCTGTATAGTATACAGGCCCTTTCTTTCTATTATATTATGCATTTTGATTAATGACAGTATAGTTTTTATGACTTACAACTGTAAGAGGTTCCATATCTAGTTCTCTAAAATTCTTCATAATTGTTATATCAACAATAACAGAGTTTTGATTTACTTTTTGAACACGGCCTTGCATTCCACCTTTAAATTCGATGATATCTCCAGTTTCTGCGATCTGCATAAGCAACTCTCCTTGTTACAGTTTTCCCAAAAAAAGAATAAATTTGGGTTTTTTTATTTCCTCCTATTTTGAACCATATTTCCTACTTTGTAAATGTTTCCAAAGTAAAAATTCGAAAAATATTCACTTTTTGTAAGAAAATATGTAGAAAATCCATGTTTTTTGAAAAAAATAGCAAAAATGCGAGAATCTTTATATCGAGGTATAATGAAAAAGTAGAATAACCTGCTGAAGTGGGAGAAATTAGAGGCGGTAAAATGATGTTTGAATTTGTGGGGAGTGTTATAGCTTTAATTTTATTTTTATTTTCTTATATGCATTTAAAAAAGATTCGTCAATATGATACGAGTACATATTTTGATGGGATGGATGGTATCCATGCTTCGATAACACATGATAGTGGTGGGGAGATGTAAAGGTATATAACTTTATTTTCTTGCGTGGTATGATGTTTAGAACTAGTGCATAATAGAGTTCATAAGTGATGAATGGAGAGTGAAAAGAATGAAGATTTCTTTTATTCGTCATGGTCGCTTAGATTGTACTATAGAACCAATGACGGTTACATCCTTTCATGAATGGATAAAAGGATATGACTTACATACTATAACAGAAAAACAACCTATACCATTGGAAACAAGAGAAGCGGTTGAAGTAGCGAAATTGATTGTAACGAGTGATCAAAAGTGTGCTGTACAGTCAGCAGCTGAATTAATGGATTCTTTATGTTTTATACAAAATTCTCTTTTTAGGGAAGCGGCAGTTCCAGCGAGCTTTTATGCGCCAAAATGGTTGAAGTGTAAACTTAACGTATGGATGTGTATTGGACGAGCATTATGGATACTTGGTTACCATAAAAATGTTGAATCTTATAAGGAAGTAAGAGAGAGGGCAAGGCAAGCAGCTTACGTATTACATCGTTATGCTCTCGTACATGGAAGTATTGCTCTTGTAGGTCATAATTATTTTAATTCGATGATTGGAACGGAGCTGAGGGCAATGGGATGGTCTGGTTCGCCTATTTTGCATAGAAAGCCATGGGGATGTACAACATATACGTTTCACGAGGCGATGGATGGAAATATATTAAATACGAATTTAACATAAAAGCACACGATTTATATAAATCGTGTGCTTTCTTTTTAAGATACAGAAATTTTGACGTTTAATGGTTTTACGAGATGAGCATAAGGTTCGCCTACTAGCATAACAATTTCATCTTTTTTATAACCTAACTTTTCGTATAGTGAATAGGCGCGTGTGTTTTCTAAATTAACAAGTAAAGCGATTTTTTCATGCCCTTTTTCAGTTGCATAGATTTCGGCAGCTTCAATTAATTTAGAACCGATACCTTTTCCGCCGTGTGCACTTGAAACTGATAGTGTATCAATGTAATACTCATCAAGCTCAGCTTCTTTTTCTAACGTAATTGATTCATCTTTATGTAATTCTCTTAAGTGATGTACAATTGGTGCGTCAAGCTGTGTTGCTTCACTACCGTGATAAGCGACAATAACTCCAACTGCACTCTCGTCTTGTTCATAGACAAAACAGTTTTCGTAGCTCAGACGGTTATTTTCTTTTGAGAACCATGTCTCAAGTCCTAGTAATACTTCTGCTTCATCTGTGCTACCTGTGATTTTTTCAGCAATTTCATGCAGAGCATTATACAATAAAGGAGCTATTGCCGTTGCATCTGTCTTTTTTGCTTTCCGAATCATAGTATCCCTCCTAGTTCTATTTGTATATTGTAGCATAGTGGTATGGAACTTTGCATAATTGAATGCCGAAATGTTTGATATAGAGAAGTAGCTATGTTAGTATATGATATTTAGTGGACATATAGTAAAAAGATATCTTTTGAAAAATAATGAAAATGAAATGAAGGTATAGCATCTGGATAATTTTACAGTTGTTGACCTATAGAATATAAGATAAAATAAAATATTGCATAGAGGTGAAATACATGGATAAAGAATTAGCAAATACAATTTTGGATCAGCTGAAAAATGGTGAAATAAAGGAGTATGTTGTTACGAAAGATGTATTTTATACGTTTAGAGAAGTTTTAGTAAATCGAGAAGACTTTAAACATTTCATTGGTAACGCACAGCGCGGCGGACAGGTCATTTATACATATTCAGAAACGCCACGTTCGTAACTAGAAGAATATAGGGGGAGACTTATGGGCGATTTTAAACAAAGCATACTACCGCATTGGGATTATATGTGGAAAGATAGAGCTGGCAACCGATTTATGGGGATGGTCATGTATCCAGAGAAAAGAAAGTGTTCCACAAAAATGCTTCAGAAAATAAAAAGAGCATATGAAGAGGCTGTAGAAATTAAAGTAACTGTACAAGTTCAACATACGTATCAGTACATAGAAGGAATGATTGTATACTTTGATGAAGAAGCTCCTGTATGTACAATGATTGATAAAGATGAAAATCCGCATCATATATTTGTAAAAGATATTTTGCGTATTGAGCACTCTGAATAATCTTTTCATAAATAAGTTGAATTTCCATAATAATAATCTTTTTCTATAATAGCTATCTTTTAGTATGTAACGCGAACCGAAACTATATGTATAATATTTAATAAAGTAAAATTGATAAATGTAATCGTTTTTTAGAGCAGATTATCGTTTCATGTCTGTTCTTTTTTGCGTGATGCTGGAGAAATATATTTCTTCAGTATCTACCGTTTTATGACAAAATATATTGTTAACTTTTTTAAAAATAAGGTTAAATTCGTTGACAACTTTTTTGAAAAGCACTTTATTGACATGAGTTTTAGAATGTTGTTTCATAGTCATTGTATTGAAAAAAAACGGCTATCATGTCGAAAAGTAAAAGTTAAAAAAAGAAAGAATTTATACATATATCTTGTGTCTTATTTTGAAACGTAATACAATATATAGAGAAAACAAGAACAACATATAGAGAATATAGATTTGAGAGGGAGGGTCGGAAATGTTAGTTGCATATGATTCTATGACAGGAAACGTGAAGCGTTTCATTCACAAATTAAATATGCCGGCCGTTCAAATTGATGAAGATCTAGTAATAGATGAAGACTTTATTCTTATTACGTATACAACAGGTTTTGGCAATGTACCAGAACGTGTTTTAGACTTTTTAGAGCGCAATAATGAAAAATTAAAAGGCGTATCTGCAAGCGGCAATCGTAACTGGGGAGACATGTTCGGTGCAAGTGCTGACAAGATTTCTACTAAATATGAAGTGCCTATTGTATCAAAATTTGAGTTATCTGGAACAAATAACGATGTAGAATATTTTAAGGAAAGGGTGCGGGAGATTGCGACACATTGAACTGAATAATGAAATCACGCAAATGCAGGACGGTTTTTATCAGCTTCATAAAGATAAAGAGGCATTAGAAGTCTTTATGGAAGAAGCTAGAGAGAATACCGTTCCTTTTAATAGCGTGGCAGAGCGAATGGAGTATATGAAAGAACATGATTACTATTACAACGTTCTGGACGAGTATAGCTTGGAGGAAGTAGAGGAAGTATATAACATCGCTTATGGTGAAAACTTCGAGTTCCAATCTTATATGGCAGCATCTAAGTTCTACAAAGATTATGCGTTAAAAACGAATGATCAAAAACAATACTTAGAAAGCTATGAAGATCGTGTAGCAATTGTTTCATTATACTTAGGACGCGGTGATGTTTCGAAGGCAAGACAATTCGCAAGCATGATTGTAAAACAAAACTACCAACCAGCGACACCAACCTTTTTAAATGCGGGAAGAAGCAGAAGAGGAGAAATGGTGTCTTGTTTCTTGTTAGAGATGGACGATAGCTTAAATTCGATCGGCTTTAACATTAATACTGCGATGCAATTATCGAAAATCGGCGGGGGAGTAGCTTTAAACTTATCTAAGCTACGCGCACGCGGTGAGCAAATTAAAGGTATCGACAACGCTGCAAGTGGCGTAGTACCTGTTATGAAATTGCTTGAAGATTCGTTTTCATATGCGAATCAGCTTGGCCAACGAAAAGGTGCCGGTGCAGTATATTTAAACATTTTCCATTGGGATATTATTGAATTCCTGGATTAATTGGTAGTCCCTCTACACAGTAATGTGTATGAGAAAACCTTGTGAACCTAACCAATAGGGTGTCGCATTAGCGGCTAACGGTATCAGTTGAATAAGGGGTAAAAGAAAAAGAACCCGCGAAGAAGCTGACTAAGAGAGCCTACGGTCCATGCAAGTGGATAGCAGGTAATACCGTGCCAAGCTTGAAAGAAATATTACTTGGGTGAAGTGGAATCTTATATTCACCGGAGGCGAGATTCCATGAACTGTGGAATTTATTTGATAATTAATAAGGAAAATAGGAAGTTTTATATTGGTAGTTCTAATAATCTCCCTAATTATCAATACTTTCAAGAAGGTGTAGAGACTATCGAACGCGCGTCATTAGACGAAAGCTAGTAGAGTAGGCTGGAAATAGGTACCAGTCGAAGTGCAAGGCAACCAGTTACAGGTTGATGATATAGTCCAACCTTCATAGAAATATGAAGACGAGTTGACCAAAAAAATAAATGCCGATGAGAAGAGCCGTATTCAGTCTCTATCAATCGGAATTATCGTTCCAAGTAAGTTCTTTGAGCTTGCTGAGAAAAACGAACCTTTCCATGTTTTCGCGCCTTACACGGTGTATAAAGAATACGGAAAGCATTTAGATGACATTGATATCGATGAAATGTACGATGAATTAATGAGCAATCCGAAAGTGAAGAAGAAGCCACTAGATATTAGTGCACGTGATATGCTTATTAAAATCGCTATGATTCAGCTTGAGTCTGGTTACCCATACTTAATGTTTAAATCAAATGCAAATAATCAACATCCATTGAAGGATATTGGAACTGTGAAGATGTCGAACTTATGTACAGAAATCTTCCAGCTTCAAGAAACTTCAGAAATAAATGATTACGGTACAGATGACATTATCCGTCGTGATATTAACTGTAACTTAGGATCGTTAAATATCGTAAACGTAATGGAAAATAAAGAAATTCGTGAAGCAGTTCATGCGGGAATGGAAGCTTTAACAGCTGTTTCTGATATGACGATTATTCCGAATGCACCAACTGTGAAAAAAGCAAATGACGAGCTTCATTCAGTTGGACTTGGAGCAATGAACTTACACGGATATTTAGCAAAAAATAAAATCGCTTATGAAAGTGCAGAAGCGAAAGAATTCGCTCGTACATTCTTTATGATGTTAAATTACTACTCTATTGAGAAAAGTATGGAAATCGCTACAGAAAAAGGCGAGACATTTAAGGACTTCGATAAATCTGATTATGCGAATGGCACATACTTCGAAAAGTATGAAACGACAGATTACAGCCCAGTAACTGAAAAAGTTCAGCAACTATTTGAAGGAATTCATATTCCAACAAAAGAAGATTGGACAAGTTTAAAAGAGCAAGTGCAGAAGAATGGTTTATACAACTCATATCGTCTTGCCATTGCTCCAACACAATCAATCAGTTACGTTCAAAATGCAACTTCAAGCGTAATGCCGATCGTAAGTCAAATCGAATCAAGAACATATGCGAATGCGACAACATATTATCCAATGCCGTATTTATCAAAAGATACGTTCTGGTACTATAAATCTTCTTACGATATGAATCAGTTTAAATTAATTGATTTAATCGCAGAAATTCAAGAACATATTGACCAAGGAATTAGTACAATTCTTTACGTTAATAGTGATATTTCAACACGTGAATTAGCACGTTACTACATCTATGCACATAAAAAAGGCTTAAAGAGTCTGTATTATACGAGAACACGTAAATTAAGCGTGGAAGAGTGTGTGGCTTGTACCGTTTAATGGCATATTGCCATACTAAATGAATAACCCAATAGTATGAGCAGGGTTATGAACCCTGCTCATACTTGGTTTGTTCTACTAAACGGTTAGCTTTTCATTGTTAGATGGAAATTTAACCGTTCAGTAGAACAATAATAGATATAGGGGTGATTCAATGCGCGCTGTTAACTGGAATAAAAAGGAAGATGATTTCAGTTTAATGTTTTGGAAGCAAAACATCGCTCAGTTTTGGACAGAAGAAGAAATCGCGGTTTCTTCTGACAAAAATACTTGGGTGCAATTATCGAAAGAAGAGCAAATTGCTTATAAGCGTGTATTAGGTGGTTTAACACTTTTAGATACGAAACAAGGTGGCGAAGGAATGCCACTTGTACTTGTTCATCTTGAAAATTTACAAGCGAAAAGTGTATTAGCTTTCATGGGAGCTATGGAAGAAGTACATGCGAAAAGTTATAGTCACATTTTCACAACATTAGCTACAGAAGAAGAAATTGATGATATTTTTGACTGGGTAGACAATCATCCGTTACTTGAGAAAAAAGCTGGTATTATTACTAGTTACTATCGTCGTTTATTAAAGCCTGAAGTAACGAAAAAAGAGTTATACATGGCAATGGTAGCAAGTGTGTTCTTAGAAAGTTACTTATTCTATAGTGGATTTTTCTATCCACTTTACTTAGCTGGTCAAGGTAAACTGACGGCAAGTGGTGAAATTATTAACCTTATTATCCGTTAACTTATGGCGGCTTTTGGTAGAGATACCAATTGAAAAACCCTTTTAATTGCTGGGACCCCCTATTGTAAATTTATCTGTATTATTATTGATGAATATATGCATTCAGGTTATTCTCTAACTATCAATAGATGGAAAGGAGAATAGCTGATAGGGCAATCAGCAGCGAAGCCTTTATCTAGCGATAACATGTACGGAAGTATCAGACATCGAAAACTGTATAAACAGTGGTGGGTGCGATACGTAGATAAAGGAACGTTCAACGACTATCCCAATGGCGGTGAAATTCCGCAAGAGGAGTAGGGCCAAGCGGTGGGTGAGAATCCCTTAAATCGAAATGGAGGGCTACCTGAGAAGGTAGATGATATAGTCTCTTCTTACAGGAAACTGTAAGCTGTATAAACGGCATAGGAGTAGCGAACTTATGTGAAGGTAAAGGATGAGTCAATTCACGGCGTATTCGTCGGTATTTTAGCACAACAAATCTTCGCAGAACTTTCTGCAGAAGAGCAACAAGAAGTGCAAAAAGAAACACAAGAGTTATTAATGGAACTATATGAAATTGAAATGGCCTATACAGAAGAAATTTACACTTCTATCGGTCTTGTAGAAGATGTAAATCGTTTCGTTCGTTACAATGCGAATAAAGGGCTTATGAACTTAGGACTTGAGCCGAAGTTTGAAGAAGAAGAAATTAACCCAATCGTTTTAAATGGTTTACGTACAGATACGAAAAACCATGATTTCTTCTCTGTAAAAGGAAATGGTTACGTAAAAGCAACGAACGTTGAAAAGTTAGCTGACGATGACTTCGTGTTTAACTTTTAATATAGGATTATAAAGAAAAACTGTCTTATTCATTGATAAGACAGTTTTTCTTTATAATTTTGTTTACATAACACTATTATTTTTGTATAGCGATTTATATTTGGGAAGTTCTATTCGTTTAACGGATAGAACTTTTTTGTAATTAAATGGGTATTTACAAACTTTTTGTATCGGTGTATTATTTAACTAGTACACTGATACAAAAGGAGGGAAGAAATGAAAATAGAGTTTTCTCCAAATACACCAATTTACATTCAGGTAATGGAATACATAAAAAAAGAGATCGTAACAGGACATTTATTACCTGGTGATAAAATTCCCTCTGTCCGTGAATTAGCGAGTGAATTACAAGTGAATCCAAATACGATTCAGCGTACATTTCAAGAGCTAGAACGGGATGGAGTTGTTGTCACACGTAGAGGAATGGGACGGTATGTAACGAATGAAGGGGAGAAAATTATGGAGCTGCGAAAAGAGATGGCGAAAGAATTACTTCATTCTTTTATAGATGGAATGGACAATTTAGGTTTTTCAGAAGAAGAAATTCTTACAATTCTTCGTTCTTCATTACATGATAAGAGGGAGGAGAGCCAATGACAGAGCTATTGAAAATAGAAAACTTATGGAAGAGATACGGATTAAAAGCAGTGATCCGTGAATTAAACATAGAGATTACGGAAGGGAAAATCGTTGGGCTTGTTGGAGATAACGGGAGCGGGAAAACGACGTTATTGAAAATGATTGCAGGCTTGCAACATCCTTCTGAAGGTAGGATTACAATAGACGGTAAAAAGGTAGGATTACAGACGAAAGAAATCGTTTCATTTATGTCCGATAAGCCAGTCTTTGATGATTGGATGACTGTAAAAGACGCTTTATTTTTCTATCGAGATTTTTATAAAGACTTCGATATTCAAAAAGCGGTAGATACGATTGCAGAATTTAAAATACCGTTAGAAGAAAAAATTACAGCATTGTCAAAAGGTATGGTTGAGAAGCTGCAGATTATTTTAACGTTTTCTCGAAAAGCGAAGCTATACGTACTGGATGAGCCATTGGGCGGGATTGATCTTGTTTCTAGAGAACATGTATTGGATCTAATTCTACAGTTCTATAGAGAAGATTGTACGATATTAATTTCCACTCACTTAATAAATGAAATTGAAAATATTTTTGATGAAGTGGTCTTTTTAAAAGATGGAGAAATGGTTCTATATGAAAATGTAGAAGAAATTCGTTTTCAAAGAGGAAAAGCAGTTCATGAATTGTTTAAGGAGGTGTTTAATAAGTGAAGTCAGTACTTTCCTATTTATGGAATGTAAATAAGAAAAGATATATTGTTACTTTTTTACTCTTTGTGCTAATTGAAGCTGTGTTATTTTCACAAATGATTGTAAGAAAAAGTGATGCGGCTATCAGTAGACAAGAGGGTATATTTGGAATCATTATGATTATATTTTTCTTTTATATTGTTTATATGTTTATACAAACAATGAAATCATATTCACGCTTACTAACTAATCCAATGTTACGACTTACAGCAATATCTGGGAAACAATATGTAATTTCTATGCTTATTTTCTCGTTTATCGCAATGGCTATATGGTATGGGATATGTGGAATTCTTTTCTATGTAAGTTATGTATTAGCTTTTCCTACGACTTCTGTATATGTAGAGGCAAAAGAGATTATGCAAGCGGGTATAATGAATAATTTAATATATGCCATGAGCGATTTGTTTGATTTTTTGTGTGTTGTGTTACAAATCATATTAGTAATTACACTAGTTAAGTTACTTACCAAAAAGAAAAAGGCGCAAAATATACTAATCATTATTATTTTTCTAGTAATAAATATAACGATTACTTTAGCGACAACCTTGCTAGGAAAATTAGCTCCAGCTTTCCAAGGATTAAGAAGAATAGAATATCGTAGTGAAAGTAAGAGTCTTTTTATTGATATGTTTCAAGCAAATGGATTTAATATTTTTAATATAAGTTTCATGGTGATTGTTAGTGCTCTCATAATATATGGAATTGCTTATATTATCGATAAAAAACTAGAAGTCTAAAGGAGGAATCAGCATTGGGAAACGTAGTAGTAAAGTTAGAGAATGTTCGAAAAAAGATTGGTGGAACGGAAATTATTCGTGGTTTATCATTTGAGGTTCGTGAAGGAGAAGTATACGGATTCCTTGGACCGAACGGTAGCGGTAAAACGACGACGATCCGTATGATGACAGGTCTTATTTCAATGACAGAGGGCGATATTACAATTTGTGGACATAGTATTCGCTCGGAGCGTGAAAAGGCACTAGAGCAAATTGGAGCGATTGTAGAAAATCCTGAACTATATGATTATATGACAGGAATGCAAAACTTAAAGCATTTTGCAAACATGGCCATTACACCAATTAGTAAAGAGCGCATTGCTGAGATTGTAAAGCTTGTTGAATTAGAACATGCGATTCATAAAAAAGTGAAAACATATTCACTTGGTATGAAACAACGTTTAGGAATTGCACAGGCATTACTTCATCAGCCGAAAATCTTAATTTTAGATGAGCCGACAAATGGATTAGATCCAGCTGGTATTCGCCAAATTCGTGATTATTTACAACGTTTAGCGAAAGAAGAGAATATTGCTGTAATCGTATCAAGTCACTTATTGAGTGAAATTGAATTAATGTGTGATCGCGTCGTTATTATTAAACAAGGTGAGTTTGTACAAGAGTACAACTTACATGAAAAAGTGAAACATGATGAGGCAGTCGTTGTAGCGTTTGAAGTAGATGAAGTTCAGAAAGCGAATGAAATCATTAAAGGTAATGCAAAAGGGAATGTAATTGTAGCATCTGTAACAAAAGACAACATTCCGCAACTTGTAAAAAAACTTGTTCATGCTGATGTGCTTGTATACGGAGTTACTGTTCAAAATAAAACTTTAGAGGATGAGTTCTTAGCGATTACTGGGGGAGTGAAAGCGTAATGTTTAAATTAATTCAAAATGAATTTTTAAAGTTGCATGCGAAAAAAGGTATGTATATTTTAATTGGTGTCATTGCTTTATTGGAGATTTTAGGAGCAGTAGTACTGGCGAAATGGGGTGAAGCTGGTAGTTTAAATGGATCTTACTTAGATTTTGTAAGTTCAGATATCGGCTTAATTATGATATTCGCAACGATTTTTGGAATTACAACAGCTTCGCGTACAATTACAGATGAATTCCAAAAAGGAACGATTAAACAATTATTAATTCGTCCAAGAAAACGAATGACAGTTTTATTTTCTAAATATATTACAGTGTTATTAACGATGTTATTTATTGTATTTGCTAGTACGTTAATTGCTATGATTATTGGATTAATTGTAATGGACGGTAGTAAAACTGAATTAACGTTAGGAATTGTTTTAAAAACAATATTATATCAGCTGCTATCACCATTTTTCTTTGCAACACTTGCATTTTTCTTAGCAAACGTATTTAGAAAATCTGTATTACCATTAATTATTACGATGTTCCTATTCTTCTTACAAGGTGCAATTAATATGGTATTAATAATGTTTGCAAAAGGTGTAGCGAAGTTTGTAGTATTCAACCATTTGGATTTAAGAGCTTACGATAGCAATAAATTAATCAATGGTGGAATGGAACCAACATTTACAGAATTTACGTTTACAACTTCATTATTACTTGTAGCTGCATACTTTGTTGTGTTACTTGTAGCATCAAGTGCATTATTCCAAAAACGTGACGTATTATAATAAAAGAAATCCCCGCTTGTAAAAACGGGGATTTTTATTACATAAATTTCACTTGGATTGCAACTTGAAGAACAGCGATATGGTATTTTAAGAGATATGCTGTTTAAAAAAATGAGAAAAATAGGAAGGATTTCAACTATATTCATATTATAATTTAGTTATCCTGCTATTTATAGGGAAAGGATTGCCTATAAAGTACTGATTAAAGTTTTATTTTTACTATCTTTGGAGGTGTTCTATATGCACTATGCATTTTCACGTATAAGGCTACGTAGCTTTTTTGGATGGATGATTATAGGGGTGTTCCTTATAATGATACCATTAGGTCTAGCAAATGTTTCTGAGAATACGATGGAGGTTATTTCAC
Source organism: Bacillus cereus group sp. Bce019 (assembly GCF_051781745.1). Lineage (NCBI taxonomy): Bacteria > Bacillati > Bacillota > Bacilli > Caryophanales > Bacillaceae > Bacillus > Bacillus cereus group sp. Bce019. The sequence continues at coordinate 21,315 of NZ_JBPWJX010000005.1, read as the reverse complement.
AAATAACTGTATTTTTTGTATTTCCGTTACTTTGGCTATACGTAAAAACAAATAAAAATAATATTGTATTTAACAGTTTTTTTGATAAGCCAGGACGTTTATCTTGGGGATTAATTGTATTAGCAACGATAATGGGGATGATTTTTTCAGTTGGCATATCTCAGATTCAATTTTACATATTAGCACATACGTTACCGAATTTCTTAGTTACTATGCTAGAAGACGGAAATGTTATTAATACGAGTAACGTATATATGACGATATTTACTTTCATTTCAGCATGTGTGTTAGCACCTATTATGGAAGAGGTTATTTTTAGGGGATTTTTCTTACAGCGAATGGCTCATAAATGGGGAATTAAAAAAGCTGTAATTATATCTTCCATTATTTTTGGCTTAGGACATTTTGATGTTATTGGTGCGTTCATGTTTGGTGTCGTTATGTGTCTTTTATACATAAAGACAAAAAATATATGGACGAATATAGCTGTGCACGCTCTAAATAATTTGATTGCAACAAGTATGCAATTTTTCGGTGGAGAAGAAAGTGGTACAATCTCAATTACTGAATTACAAGCGCAAAGTAATTTATGGATTGGTATCGGTCTTACAGTTGTTGGATTACTATGGTTAATTCCGTATGTTTGGAAACAATGGCGTACAGTAAAAGAAGTTGGCGTGCCACCAGTACGTTTTATAAATGAGCAAAAAGTAGTGAATTCATCACAAGAAAATGAAGTGTATAGTCAAGTGATCGTAACCGATAGATTGATGGCCATAGAGTTACCAGATGAGGCTGTAAATAAGCTTCGGTTAGAAGAAAATGATTATGTAACAGTAGCTGTAGAAGAAGATAAAATCGTTATAAAGAAAGCACATAATAGATAATTAAAAAGTAGCTCTTAGGAGCTACTTTTTAATTTGTAATAATTTCTACACGAAAATTATTACCGTTCTTTACATATTTAATATCTGTAACAGTGCGGACTGTCTTTAAAATCTCCACTTTTTCACCAATTCGCGGGATGGTCGGAACATTGTCCCAAATACCAAGCAAGTCATCTAATTGTGCCGTTTTTTCATAAAACCAGATTTTCAATGTAAAGCCCCTTTCTCGAATATTATGTATTTTAATACATAATATATTATTTTTATTCTTATTGTAAGGGGTTTTTTTATAATTTATGAATAAAAATAAATTAATCTTCTGGGAAGATATGTTCAATATCAGGAGTAAGAGATACTTCTGATAATACGATATGAGAAACTGTCGTTGCATATGAAGAAACATCATTGATAAATTCTTCAAGTTCAACGAGTGAAGGAACAGAAATTTTTACAATGTAGCATAAGCTTCCTGTTACTCGGTAACAAAAACTTGCAGATGGATAAGACTGAATAAACTGTTGCATACGTGTTGTATCACCATTTTTTAAAGTGATTTCTAAAATACAATCTAAAACTAGTCCTGCTTTTTTATAGTCGATATCGATTGTATATTTTTGAATAACGCCTTCACTTTCAAGTTTACGAACACGTTCTGCAGTAGACGGAGCAGATAAGTTTACTCGTTTCGCCAATTCACGCATAGAAAGGCGACTATCATTATATAATTCATTTAAAATTTTTCGATCAACACGGTCTAGTTGCATTTGTAAATATACCTCCAGTAAAATAATTATTTTTGTAAAGGAAAAATATAAATTAAGATTCATATGAAATGTAAAGTGAACGTTATTTATTTTACAATAAAACAGAAGGAAATAGGAGGGGAAATGATGGAGAGAATTTCATTATCAAATGTAGGAGATACAAAGTTTCAAAAGTTATTAGGGCATAATTCGGATATATTACACTCATGGAGTACGTTAGAAGATACACTGTACAATAAAGGAACTCTTTCAGCAGAGTTGAAGGAGCAAGTGAGAAGAACATTAGCGTATGGGAATGAATGTCCGTACTGTATGGCAAAGGGAAGACCTGATGATGTGCAAAAGGCAGAGGAGATTGGTGTAGCTGTTACTTTTGCGCATACATTTGTTCATGACCGAAAAGCAATAGATGATAATATGTTTCACGTATTAAAACAATATTGGACAGAAAAAGAAATTGTAGAGCTTTGCGCCTATGTTTGCTTTATTACTGCGTCACAACAACTTGGTTTTCTATTTCAATTACAGCCAAATTAAGGGGGAAATGATGACAAATCAAATAGCACTTATCATAATCGATGTACAAAAGGCATTTCAATTACCAGATTGGGGCGAGAGAAATAATATTTTTGCTGAAGAAAACATGAGAATTTTGTTAGAAGAATGGAGAAAAAGGAAACGACCAGTTTTTCATATTCAACATGTAAATAAAGAAAATGCTCAGTCAATGTTTTATGAGAGAGCGGAAACGGTAAACTTTAAAGAAGAAGTGCAACCACTACTTGGTGAAGTGGTTATTCAGAAATTCGTTAACAGCGCGTTCATTGGGACAAATTTAGAAGAGCAATTAAGAGAAAACAAATGTAATGCAGTAGTGATTGTAGGATTAACGACAAATCACTGTGTGGAGACTACGACACGAATGGCAGGTAATTTAGGATTTACAACGTATTTAGTGCGTGATGCGACGGCTACTTTTAATCGTAAAGGTCTAGATGGTAAAGAGTATAGTGCAGAAGATATTCACAATATGACACTTGTAAATTTACATGAAGAGTTTGCTACGATTGTGACGACAAAAGAAGTATTAAAATTATTTTAAGAAAATAATTGCGAATTATGTAGAAAAAAATAAGAATATTTCGTATAATTTAAGTACAATCATTTTGAAAATAGGGGTGGCATCATATGGAGCAAATTCCGGTAAAGAGAATAGAAGAAGTACTTGTTGTAGCAGGGGATGATAAACAGAAGCAAAAGGAATTTTATGAATTGCTCTTATCTACTGAGTTTTATGTTGCTGGTTCACTAGAAGCAGAGGACGGGGCAACAGAAGGAATACTTCGTTTGCGTCATTTCCAAGGAGAAGGTAGATGGATCGTTCCGTTCTTTACACAAATGGAATTTGTAAAAGATGTGTTGCCAGAAGGAACGCCCCTTATTACGATACGTGGGAAAGAGTTATTTGGTAGCATTGAGAAAGATGCTACAGCTGTATTAAATGTTGGCACTGATATAAGTAAAACATTTATTCCAGAAGAAATTGCAGATATCGCATCTGGACGAATTTTTAATTATTATAAGTAAAAGGAAAAGCGTAATCGCTTTTCCTTTTACTTTTTAATTTGAATATGAAGTGGCTATACCAGAAGAAATAGAGACTGTTTTATTATTCGTGTTTATTGTCGCTGTAGCTCCAAGTGGAATACCGATGTTTGGACTTATATGTCCAATTGGTAAATCGAATAGGACAGGTATATGATATGGCGCGAAATATTCATATAATATTGTTTGCAATGATTGAGATGGCTTTGAAGGAGTGCAGTCGTGACAACTTGTGAAAATAACGCCCCTGCATTCATTAAACTTTCCAGATAAAAGTAGCTGATTTAACATACGGTCAATGCGGTACGGTTCTTCACCAATGTCTTCAAGTAATAAAAGTGTATTGTTCGTAATTATCTCGTAGGGCGAGCCAATTATACTTGTTAACACAGCTAAATTTCCTCCAACTAACGTACTTGTAACTGTACTGTGAGAGCTAGGTACGATACATTCTGATGCAGATAAAATGGTTGAATACGGATGGAATAGCTGATTAAAAGAGGATAAAGATAGGGAATCAATGCCTTTTCCTAGTTCTTCAATCATCGGACCATGAAATGTTATAAGCTTTGCATAACGTGAAACAGCAGTATGTAAAGCTGTAATATCGCTATATCCCCAAAAGATTTTTGGATGCTGCCTAATAACTTCATATTGAATGTGAGGAAGAAGACGAGCACTTCCATAACCACCTCGTGCACAAAAAATTGCCTTCACTTCATTATTTGTAAATGCTTCATGTATATCGTCAAGCCGAACTTGATCACTTCCGGCTAAAAATCCATATTTCTCGTAAACACTCTTCCCGATTATTACGGATAACCCCATCTCTTGTAATACATTCACACCTTTTAATACACTTTCGATTGTAGGTGGACCAGATGGTGCAATAATCATTACTGTATCACCTTGTTTTAATGCATTTGGATAAATCATTAAGCTCAGCCTCCTTCTCTTTCAATATATTCGCTTCATATGAAGTTCAACCCTTGCAAAAGCAGGGGAAAGCTTATCAAATAAAGAAGATATAAAGGAAATAGGAGGGAAAATGATGTTTACAAGTCGAGTAACAGACATATTAAAAATTGAGTATCCCGTTGTTCAAGCCGGTATGGCAGGCGCGATTACGACGCCAGAACTTGTTGCAGCAGTAAGTAATAGTGGAGGATTAGGGACGCTTGGAGCCGGCTATATGAGCCCAGAACAAATTCGTGAAGCGATTTATAGAATAAGAGAACTAACAGATAAGCCTTTCGGTGTTAATTTACTTGTAACGAAAGAGATAGAAATAGAAGAAGAGAAGGTAAATGAGGCGAAAGTATTACTAAGCGGAGTGAATAGAGAATTAGGTATAGAAGTAGAAGGAACGTTAAAGCTTCCAAAAAGCTATAAGGAACAATTACAAGTGCTATTAGATGAAAAAGTACCGGTCGTTAGCTTTGCATTTCAAACGTTAGAAAAAGAAGAAATAAATGATTTAAAAAGAAGTGGAATAAAAGTTATCGGAACAGCTACCCATGTGAAGGAAGCGAAAGTACTTGCTGAGCTAGGAGTAGATATTATTATTGGGCAAGGTAGCGAAGCAGGAGGGCATAGAGGAACGTTTATTGGGAAAGAACGAGATGCTATGATTGGTACGTTTGCATTAATACCTCAGTTAGTAGGAGTTATTCCGCATATCCCAATTGTCGCAGCAGGTGGTGTAATGAACGGACAAGGGCTTGTTGCGGCTTTGGCACTAGGAGCAGAAGGTGTTCAAATGGGATCAGCCTTTTTAACAAGTGAAGAGAGTATTACGCACGATGTGTATAAAGAAGCGGTTTTACATAGTACAGATACGAGCACAACTGTAACTCGTGCGTTTTCCGGGAAATATGCACGCGGTATTCGGAATGAATTTATAGAAAGGCATGAAGGAAAAGAAGAAGGGCTTCCGGTATATCCAGTGCAAAACGTATTAACTTCTAAAATACGCCAAGAGGCAGCGAAGCAAAATAAGGAAGAATATATGTCACTTTGGGCAGGACAGGCAGCATCATTGGCACGAATCGAATCAGCTCAGCATGTAGTGGAGCGAGTTATGAAAGAAGCGGCGAATGCAATCGAGCAATTACAAAATATATACAAAAAGACCACTTGAGTAATTCAAGCGGTCTTTTCGTTAGTTTGCTTTATAAAATTGTTGGATGGCTTCGTCGATGTAAACCCAGCCTTTCCAACCTAAGTGCATATGATCTTTTAAGAAGTATTTATCGTATTCATGATTGGAGAAGTCGGCAATTGGATAACCAGCTTTTTCAATTTGCTCATGAACTTTCTTATAGTATGCTTCGCGGCGTTCTTTCGGGAAGCCAGCGTAGTCGTACCAAGGACCTTTGACAGGAACAGAAATGAAGAGTGGTTTTGCACCAGATTGTTTTAATAAATCAAGTACAATTTGTAAATCTTCATATTCTGGCGATTGGTCATAAGCATCATTTTTTAAGTAACCTTCACGTTGCTTTAATTTTTTCTTAATTTTGCTATTGAAGTAACCATCTTCGATACCATATTCATTAGATCCAGATTCTGCTGCACCTGTTTGATCCGCATGTTTACGAGCCTCTTCCCAGTTCATTTGTTTTAATGAAGGATCGAGCTTCTCTTTATGCGGTTTAATATTAAACATAGCTGTAAATAAATCTTTACGATCTAAAATGTTACGGTAAATATAAGCGAAAGGTTTAGCAGCAAGTGCTTTTACTTTATACTTCGTATCATCATAAGCGATACCTTCAAGCGAAATTTTTAATAAAGTTTCTTTTTTTACAATCTCAAAGTTTAATAAACGCTTTGCAATTTGTTTTTTCATTTCAGGTTTTAAATCATTGTTGAAAATGAAGTGGTAACCTTGTTGTTTTGAAAAGTTAGGTGCAAAGTGCGTTTCGTCAATACCTTGTGGTACAAACCATTGCGGAGAAAGAACGAATACCATTTTCTTATCTTTCAATTGATCCATTGTAGATGCGAAGTTTAATACATGTACAAGGTCTTGTGTTCCGCCGCGTCCAAGAAGGAATGGCGTAAATCCTTCAGGCTTTACTTTAAAATAATTAGATGGATGGAAAGCATCCATACGTGCGAATTCCGATGAACCGTACATCGGAAGATATTTTGGATCTGCTAACATCTTTTGCTGTAAAATCATACTTTGAATTTTTTCTTCTTTTAAAGAAGTAGCAGCTTGTTCTACTTTTTCATCACTTAAAAGTGGAAGTAGGAAGCGCGTTGGAATAAGTAAGAATACAGCAAAAAGGGCCAATGCTAAAAGCATCGGACCAAATTTTGCTTTGTTCATCGGATTTCTTCCAACTTTTTAATAACCATGTTTGGTGTAGCCCACTCGTCACGGTCAAAATCAGAAATAGAAACTTCAATATCTAAACGCTCTTGGAATTCAACTAATAAAGATACTACAGCGAAAGAATCAAGGATACCTTCTTCAAACAATTGAACATCTAAGTTTTCTTTCACAATATCGTTTTCACATACTTCTTCTAAAATATCTAATACTTGCTCTTTGAATTCTGCCATTTTTAAAATCTCCTTTATATCCGAAATATATTATATGTGCAACTTCTTAATGGAATAAGAAGGGTGCATTAAAAGTATCTGTTAAGGTGTCCAGAGAAAATTAGGAAACCGAAACATACAACGTGGAACGTAATTACAATCGCAAGGACGTGTGTAAATTTATTGTTTGGCCAAAACTTATGCTTTTTGTTTTTTCGTTCGAAAATATCAAATAAAATAAACAGTGCGGCATGATATAGACCATAAATAACATACTGCGCAACAGCGCTTCCTTGGATGTGCCAAATTCCCATAATGAAGAAGTTTAAAAATGCCCCGATATACGAAATAGTGTAACGGTTCTTAATTAACTTTTTCTTCGTTGCAAAAAAGACGAAACGCATGTAAATAAAATCACGGAACCAGAATGATAAACTCATGTGCCAGCGGTTCCAGAAGTCTTTAATATTACGACTAAGGAATGGCTTATTAAAGTTTTCTGGCGTTTTAATTCCCATCATATAACTTACACCAATTACAAAAGAGCTATAACCAGCAAAATCAAAGAATAGATATAAGCTATAGCTATACATGTAAATCATATTTGAAAATATTGTATCGTGTTGAGCGAATGCTGGATCCATACAATATTGCTTTATTAAGTAAGCAATAATAAATTTATACAAGAAACCTTGGAAAATACGATTTAGTCCTGTATATAGTAAATTTTGATATTCTTCAGCGCTAGGTGGCTTTTGAATATCTTTTTGGAATCTTCGGTAACGATCGATAGGTCCTGTTGAAATCGCAGGGAAGAATAAAACGAATTCCCAGAAGTTAAAGAAAGAAAGCTCTTTAATTAAACCATCACGAACTTCAAATACCATTTGAACTGCTCTGAATGTTACGTAAGATATACCTAGGAAAACAACAAGTTTTAACTCAGGTAAAAACGATGCAAACGGCGCGATTTTTGCCAAAATAAGAGGCAAAATCGATAAAATAACAGCTATGCAAAATGTGAATGTACTATTATTTTGTTTTCTTAAAATTAAATAGCCTTTAATAAGGACATATTGCCAAATAATAAATGCAGCTAGCATCATTGCTTGCTTTGGTTTATCTGAGAAGATAATAGCAATCATGACTAATGTTAAAACGGCATTATATTTGCGCAACATTTTACCTTTTAATCCAGCTATGATAGTAGGTATTAATAAAATGCCCACTATAGCGAAAAAATAAAATGATCCATATGCGGTCATGCTGTAACCTCACTCAATAATTTTTTGCGATCTACCTTTCCATTTGGTGTCATTGGAATAGAAGATTGATACATGAATTTACGTGGAATCATGTAGTTTGGTAATCGCTCATTGAGTTCTTTTTTGATTGCAGATGTTAATTTGAATTCTTTTTCAAATGAATGTTCTCCAGGAACAACAACCGCTAATAAATAATCGTATTTCTCACCTTTTTTAATTGGAACGATAACTGCTCCTTCTACGTAAGAACACGCACGAAGGTGATGCTCAATTTCTTCTAATTCCATTCGATAACCATGCAGCTTAATTTGGAAATCAAGACGACCATTATAGAATAGAAGACCATTTTCAACATAGCCAGCATCGCCTGTTTTATAGGCGCGCTCACCGTCAATCATAGTAAATGCTTTTTCTGTTAATTCAGGGCTTCCTAAATATCCAACGCTTACGCTTGGACCGACAATTACGATTTCACCTTTTTCACCATCAGGTGCGATCGTGCCATCTTCTTTCATAATAAGAAGGCGACAGTCTGATTTACAATAGCCAACTGGAAGTGATTTGTATTGATCAAGCACTTCTTCTGTAACGTGAATACCTGTTACAGCGACAGTAGCTTCTGTTGGACCATACGTATTCATAATTGTTGCTTTAGGGAAACGTTCAATTAATTTTCTAGCCACTTCATTTGGTAACACTTCGCCGCAGAATAAGAATGTTTTCATGTTCGGTAGCATACTCTCAGAGAAAGATGCTTCCATTAAACACATTTCAGCGAAAGAAGGTGTGGAAGTCCATACTTGAATATCCGATTGCTCTAAAGAAGCAAACAAGTCTTTTGGACGCGCAATCATATCTTTATCGATTGCCCAAAGTGTACCACCTGTTACTAATGATGGGTAAATATCCATTACAGATAAATCGAATGAGAAAGGTGCTTGGTTTAAGAATACTTGCCCTGTTTGTAAGTTGAAATCTTCTACAGCCCATTTTGTAAAGCTAACAAGGCAGTTATAAGTAATCTGAACCCCCTTCGGATTACCTGTGCTTCCTGATGTGTAAATAATGTAGAAATTCTCATCACCTTTTACCGCATGTTCAGGATTTGGAGTGTTCCCTTTATGAGTAAAGAAAATATCTTTTAAGTTGTCTTCACTTACGATGCGAACTGGTAAATCAGTTACAGTTACTGCTGTTGCCGATAAAAGTAATTTCGCACCAGAATTTTCAGCAATACGTTGTACACGATCAGCTGGGATAGATAAATCTACAGGAATGTAAGCATGTCCAGCTTTTACACATCCTAAAAAGTTAATAATCATTTCAGGTTGCATATGGCCATACACCATAATTGGTGAACGATCGTCTGGATACTCAGAAGAAATCCAATGTGCTAACGCATCAGAATCTTCCTTTAATTGTTTGTACGTAATTTTCGCATCTCGCCAAACAAAAGCGGTTTGATCAGGCGTTTCTGCAGCCCACTTTTCAATTTGTTCTAATAACTTCATAACGTTCCCACCCTAGAATTCATTGTAAATAAATGTACTTGTGTTTGTATCATGGAATCCATACAACCAAAGTAATGCAAATAAAATTGCAAGATAATAAACCGTCTTTGCAACCCATTGTGTGAGTGGTCGAGACCATATCTCTTTTAATCTTTCCATGTCTTTCCCTCTCTTAATGAAATAATAGCTCTTTGTAGGTATCATGTCCTACATTATTGTGAAAAAAACAAAATCCCACATTTTAGGTAAAAATAAGTCAAAAGGCTCTTTTCTGATATTAGCACTAAATACTAAAAAAGAAAATCCCTAACTTAGCAATTATATTACATTCAGCATGAATTTGTAATGGGTTTGACATGTAAATAGAAAGTGGATTGTGTGAATACATAAAAGTGGACTATAAGAATACGTAAAAATACAGTGTTTGTTTTTATTAATCATTTAAGACGGAGTAAACTTTTAAATTTCTAGTTCTTTTGAAAAGGAGGAAATTATCATGAATAGAGTGTGGAAGAATCTAATTTCGGAAGAAAATATCGTGAAATGGAGAAGGCATTTCCATAAGTATCCAGAATTATCATTTCATGAAAAAGAAACTTCGCAATTTATATATGATACATTATGTTCATTTTCTTCTTTTGAAGTAACGAGACCGACGAAATACAGTGTACTAGCAATTAAAAGAGGTGTGAAGCAAGGGAAAGTAATTGCGATTCGAGCTGATATAGACGCTTTGCCAATTCAAGAGGAGACAAGTAAATCTTATACATCTGTGAATAAAGGAATGATGCATGCATGTGGGCACGATGCTCACGCAGCTATTTTATTAAGCACAGCAGAGGTGTTATCAAATATAAAGGAAGATTTTGCAGGTGAGATTCGTCTATTCTTTCAGCACGCAGAAGAGGTGTATCCAGGCGGGGGACAAGAAATGGTTGAGGCAGGTGTAATGGACGGTGTTGATTATGTAATAGGTTTACATGTTATGTCAGGACTTGAGAGTGGAAAGATAGGAATTGCATATGGACCGATGATGGCAGCTCCAGACGTATTTACAGTTGAGATTCAAGGCAAAGGAGGACATGCGGCGCGACCAGAAGAAACGATAGATCCTATTGCTATCGGAGCACAGATTATTACAAATCTACAACATATCGTATCAAGAAATACAAGTGCTTTTATGCAAAGGGTTGTTTCAGTTACACAATTTCATGGGGGAACGGCTGACAATATTATTCCTAGTACAGCAACTTTAATGGGAACTGTTCGTTCATTTAATCAAGCATTGAGGGTGGAAGCAGAAGGGAAAATCGAGAAAATTGTGAAAGGAATTACAGAAGCACATGGAGGATCGTATACATATACGTATCGATATGGATATGATCCGGTAATTAATGATGAATATATTACGAAAATAGTAGAAGAAAGTGCACTACATTTGTTTGGGAATGAGCGTGTTGTGAAGCTTGAACCTTCTATGGGTGGAGAAGATTTTTCAGCATATTTAAGAAAAGCACCTGGTTGTTTCATTAAATTAGGAACAGGTAATGAAAATATATATACTTGTTATCCACATCATCATCCGAAATTTGACTTGGATGAATCAGCATTAATTTGTGGAGTGGAGCTATTTTTAGAGACGACTATAAGATTACTAAAATCATAGAAAAACAAAAAAAGGCAACTGCACTCTATTGCAGTTGCTTTTATTTCTTTCCGTCAGAGAGGGCTGAGAAAGAACTATGCTCATTCATAGTATATGAATAGCTAACGGACAAGCTTGTACATTTTAATCATTTTTTTAAAAACAGTTATTGACATTGATAATCAATGTCAATTAATCTAAATATAGTTGGAATTGATAATTATTATCAATAGGATGGATGCGACATGTTAATGAGAAAGAATTTTCACCTTCTGCGGAGGGGATTAAAAGATAAAAATAAAGATGTTGATCAGCATATGGAATGGCAAAGAAATGTAATTCGGTCTGAATATGTAGATGAGAAGAAGAGCATTCAAACAGAAAAAGAGATACAAAGTAAAGGGAGAGGTTCAGTTGAGTAAGTTAGTAATGATTTTTGCAAGTATGAGTGGAAATACAGAGGAAATGGCTGACCATATTGCCGGCGTAATTCGTGAAACAGAAAATGAAATTGAAGTTATTGATATTATGGATTCACCAGAAGCTTCTATATTAGAACAGTATGATGGAATTATTTTAGGTGCATACACTTGGGGAGATGGCGATCTTCCTGATGATTTCTTAGATTTTTATGATGCAATGGATTCTATTGATTTAACTGGGAAAAAAGCGGCAGTATTCGGATCATGTGATTCGGCTTATCCGAAATACGGAGTGGCAGTTGACATTTTAATAGAAAAGCTACAAGAGCGCGGGGCAGCAGTTGTGTTAGAAGGACTAAAAGTAGAATTAACGCCAGAAGATGAAGATGTAGAAAAATGTTTACAGTTTGGAGCTGAATTTGTAAAACACCTTTCTTAATGGCAGAAGGGAGATGAAGAGCAAGTGCATGAGAAAATCTCAATCAAAACGATGACAGATTATCATTTGTATGATTTTATGCGTTGTCCGCATAAATTTTATTTTCGTCACATAAAAAGAAGAGAACCTTCTTCATTTGAATGGCAACAAATAGCACAAATGATTGTCAATCAAATTATTAACGAGTATTACACGCTACCTGCGGGTCAACAAACGAAAATTGTACTTTTAATATTAATAGAAAAGTATTGGAAAAAAGTAAGGATTAATATGTTTGCTTCGAAGACGGAGTACTATATTGTATTAGCGAAGCTAACGGATCACTTATTACAGTTCGTTGAAAAGGATGATAGTCAGACACCACCATTGTTTTTATACGAGAAGTTTCAAACATATATGGAAGAGTTAGGTGTCCACATGTCATTGACATTTGAAGTTGGTGAGTGGAGTGCTGAGTCGTTTGTAATTAAAAAGTATGTTGTCGATGCAGATGAGGAAATGCTTGCTCTTTGTCAGAAGCTAATGACAGTATTCAGTTATAAAGCTTTCGGAGTTCTTCCAGGAAAAATTGAAGTTATTAATTTAATAGAAGGAACTAAGTATGAGTACATTCCGAAACAGGAAGATATTATAACTGGAATGGCTGATTTATCTAGAATGAAAGAAATGTTAGAGCAACCTGAGCATTATACAGAGCGTCATTTTCGTTCTGAGTGTATAAGTTGTGCGTTTCGTAGTGAATGCCAAGGGGAAGAAGTAAAGACAGAAGCGAAACAGAAGAAAAATATAGTTCATTAAAGGATGCAACTTTGCATCCTTTTTTGTTATTGACATGAAAAGCTTTTCATCATTTACGGTATATTTGTAGCAGATTTTAATAAAGTGAAACTTTAATCAGTGGGGGTTTTGTCAATCACCCACTGATTATCAGCCCTCATTAATCGGGCTACCCACAAATAGCAGAATAAAGGGAGGAATAATCAATGAAAGATGAAACAAAAGTATTTCAATGGTTAAAAGAACAAAATGCTCCTTTTGAAATTCAACTGCAAATTTTACAGGCGTTTCAATTGTATAAAGTTATTGTTGAAATGGATAAAAAGTTAATGATGTATGAGGAGAGAGTATATAGGGAGAGAATGTAATCTCATCCCTGTAATATCGTTTTTAGCTGTTCTGTGCCTGTAATGAATTCGAGTTCATTCTCTGACTCAAAGTTATAAATAATATTATGTAGTAAAGGACTGTATTGATAAAAGGTAGTAATACGATGAATGAGTAATGGATCATGATGAGAAATAAGTGTACTGTACTGTTCATATACAGATGTAGTAAACTCATCTCCGAAATCATAATATAGTCCTGCAAAATCAAAAGCAGGATCGCCAATTTGCGCATCACCAAAATCGATAACACCTGAAATGCTTTTGTTATGCTTGTTAAATAAAATGTGATGATGAGTAAAATCAGCGTGAATGATTGTGTTTTGAAAAGTGGATGTAGCTAAACATGCAAAGAAATTTTCAAATAAGCGATTTAAGGCTAGTTTCTGTAATGAAGTAAGGCTAGTAGTGAGATATTGGTTTAATTTTGTTTGTAGCTCTTTCCAGTAGGTACATGTTTTTTCAATAGGGAAACATAGCGTTGTAACTTGGTGTAAAGGAATACTATGTAGTACCGCAAGGAAAGTAGCTAATTGTGTAATAATTGCTTTCAGCTCTGTATCCTCCAGCGTGGCAACTGTTTCTGTTTTTAATGGTTCACCATGAATGAGAGTATAGTAACTACAAAGAGGAACCTCATCAGATTCATTTTTATAAATTAGGTGATATTGTGGAACTTCGATTTCTTGTAGTGATTGAGTGAGAATTGCGCATAGTTCTTTTTCTAACGGAATTCGCATCGCATATTCCTGTTTTCGCGGGAAACGAAACAGTAGCTCATCATTTACTATAACTGCTACATTATCCCATCCTTCTTCATTTTGTTTATATGAATGTATAGAAAGATTAGGCAAAGCTTCTTTTATATAATGTTTGTAAGAGTCCATAATTGTTCCTCGTTTCTGAGTTAAGTTATTCTATTTTATGATATCAGAATTTTCTTTCTATATGTTAAAATATATCTATTATTATGAAGAAGGGCGGGAGTATTACGAAAAAAAGACTGTTAATCATTTCTCTATGTATCGCTTTTGTATTGTTTTGGTCATATAAAGAGGAGGTTTTTGCTACCTTTAAACCGATTGATCAGTACGAGTTAAATAAGGAATTAAAGAACAAAAGTATAGAAAATTTAACTCATAATGAAATGAAAAAGGTAGGAGAGCATTTTGTGACTGAACAACTATCAGTGTTTGAGTTTAATAATAAAGAAGATGTGAAACGAAAAGGTGAAGAAATATTTTTAAATAGAGGGTATGAACCATTAATGGAAAATTATTATCCAAATCGTTTTCAAGATTTAGAGTATAAATTTACAAGCGAGGAGATACGTGAAGAGACCAATGAGAGTTTTCTTTATCAAGCTGTAGCGTACGTTGCGGGTACTGAAAATGGTAAGAGTAAGAGAAGCGAAATGAAATTGAATTATGAAGTGAAAATTGTAAAGGTTAATAATATATTTATGGTGCTAGAACAAAAGCAGCGCGTACAATAAAGGAAATTCATTGCTCAATAGAACATTTGAGGGTGTATTACTTAATGCGGAATAAAAAGGCCCTCAAGGAATAAAGGGCCTTTAAAGATTTTCATTTTGTTGACCAAGTTCTTTTTGAGCAATATATAAATTCCCTTGCTCGACTTGTTTAAGAGTATGAACAGAATCTCCTGCATATCCCTTTTGTGTTTTAACAGTTCTTTTTGAACGATTGGAATCTTGTTTCTTCATATAATAGGCCACCTTTCATCAAAAATAAACGAAAATGATAAGTATGAGTAATACAGCAGCGAAAATGGTAATGCCCATTAAAAACGAAGTGTTTTTATATTTAGGTGGCTTATGTACATCTTGCCGATATCCAGGTGAAATTTCAGGGGCAAATTCTTCATCGAATGATTGCTTTTTTTCTTTGTCGTCCATATGTACCCACCTTTCTTTTTCATTATATTATACGTTACAAGAAAAAATATGCATAAAGAAAACAGCCGCTTTATTATTAGCGGCTGTTTTGTGTTGTATATTTTCGTTGTACTTGAAAAAGACGGATAAGTAGGAAGGCAGCGCCAAATGCTAGACCGATAATAAGACCGATCCAATAGCCTTTCGCGGCCCATTCTGTATACGTCGCTAATATGTAACCTAGTGGTAGACCTATTATCCAATAAGCAATTAAAGTCATAATTAGAGCAACATTTACATCTTTATAACCACGCAAAGCTCCTTGTACAGGGGTTGCAATTGCATCTGAAATTTGAAATAAAATTGCAAAGATAAGAAATTCTTTTGCTAAATGATGAACTTTTGCATCTGTCGTATAAATAGAAGCAATTTGATCATCAAAGAAGTAGAGAAGAATCGAATATAATAAAGCAAAGGCAAGGGCTAATCCAATTCCAATCAATCCGTATTGTTTTGCATTATCGTAACGTTTTGCTCCAACTTCGAATCCGACCGCAATAGTTATTGCCATTGCTAAACTTAGCGGAGTCATATATAACAAGGAAGCAAAGTTCATAGCTGCTTGGTGAGCTGCAATAGTTGTCGTACTAAAATTACTCATCATGAGCGTTACCGCAGCGAAAATACTCGTTTCAAAAAAGATAGCAAATCCGATAGGGACGCCAAGTTTTAAGAATGCTTTCCAACTTGAAAGAGAAGGTCGGTATAATTGTTTGAAAATGTTGAAAGAGGCAAAAGGCTCTTTCGTCTGAATAATAATGACTGTAATAATTAAAATGCACCAATATGTTGCAGTGGAAGCAATTGCTGCTCCGACACCACCAAGCTTTGGGAAACCGAAGTTACCAAAAATTAATAGGTAATTTAATATTACGTTAATTGGTAATGATAATAATGTAATAATCATCGTTGTTCGAGTTTTTCCTAATGCATCAATAAATCCACGTAAAACAGTGTAAGTGAATAAAGGTATAATTCCTATTGCGATAATACTTAAAAATTGCGCTGCAATACGTTCCACAGGTTCTTCTAAGCGCATGCCATTTAAAATAGGTGAAACGACGAAAAAACCGATGAGGATAACAACGAAGCTAGCACAAATTGCTAAATAAACTGCTTGTATGACAACGTGGGGAACGTCCTCTTTTTTCTTGGATCCAACGAGCTGTGCAACAATGGGAGTAGTAGCCATTAAAATTCCTGTTAACCCCGTACTAACTGGAATCCATATACTTGTTCCAATTGCAACACCTGCTAAATCAGTTGGACTTGCATGTCCTGACATTGTTGTATCAAAAAAACTCATCGCAAATAATGACATTTGCGTTACGAAAATCGGAAAAAATAGTAATACAAATTGCTTTAACTTTTGTGAAAATGAAGTAGTTTCTTTCATAAAATCCCCTTTCCATATAAAAAAACAAACTCTTATTATCATACAATTTAATCAAAGATTAGAAAAGAAATACGCGCCTACAACATATAAAACCAATAAAAAAAGGATGCACTTTGAAAAGGGATAAGGTATTATGATAAGGTGTGAAAAAATTACATATTATTTGTTATTAAGGAGGCACTACTTGTGGCTGATTGGTTAATTGGTTTAATCATGGGTGCTGTTGAAGGGTTAACAGAGTTTCTACCAGTATCATCAACAGGACATATGATTTTAACAGGACATTTAATTGGATTTGACGATGAGAGAGCGAAAGTTTTTGAAGTTGTTATCCAATTGGGATCGATTTTAGCAGTTGTCGTTATATTTTGGAAGCGTCTATGGTCGTTAGTTGGAATAGGTAAAGTAACAGACGGACCATCGTTAAATTTATTACATATTATTATCGGGATGATTCCTGCTGGGATACTTGGCGTGTTATTCCATAGCACTATTAAAGAGGTTTTATTTGGTCCAGGACCAGTTGTTATTAGCTTAGTAGCCGGTGGTATTTTAATGATTGTTGCTGAGAAGTTTTCGAAACCAAGTACAGCAAGAACGTTAGATGAAATCACATATAAACAGGCATTTACAATTGGAATGTTTCAATGTTTAGCTCTTTGGCCAGGATTTTCTCGTTCTGGTTCTACAATCAGTGGTGGTTTATTAGCTCGCGTGTCGCATACAGCGGCAGCTGAATATACGTTCATTTTAGCGGTACCGATGATGGTAGCTGCAAGTGGATTAGATTTAATTAAAAGCTGGGATGTATTAAGCTCAGCAGATATAACGCTATTTGTAACAGGATTTGTAACTGCATTCGTTGTTGCGATGCTTGCAATTGTTTCATTCTTGAAATTATTATCTCGTGTGAAACTAACACCGTTCGCTTATTATCGTTTTATTTTAGCTGCGGTATTCTATTTCTTCATTATGTAATAAAAAAACCTGCCGAGCTCGGCAGGTTTTTTTATTTTACTATTTTTTCCACCATATTTTCCATTACATGCTCCCAAAGAGAAGTATCATCAGCTAATGTAGCACGGAAATTAGCATACATTTCTTTTTGTTTTTCTTCGAATGTTGGATCTTCTTTTTCGGGTAATGTAGCGCGCATTGAAGTTACTAATTCTTGTACTTTTGGAGCGCGTGGTCCAAAGACGGCTTGTTCATTTCCATCTTTATCAATGAAAATAAAGATTGGAATCGCACGTGCTGTTCCATTTGTTAAATATTGATCCATTAATTCTAAGTTTTCGTCGCGAATTAATAAACTCATTTCAATATTTGCAACTTCAGAAATTCGTTTCATAACAGGTACGCATAAAAGAGCATCGCCACACCAATCAGCAGTTAATACGATAACACGCCAGCCGTCATTTTGACGTTCTTCTAATACAGGAAGTAATTCATTTGGAATTAAAAAGTTATTGTAAATGTGTAGTAGCTCGTATTGGTTTACTTGCATTTCATTCACATATGTATCAAAGGACATACCTTTATCAGCCCATTGTTGTAAGTTCATAATTAACACCTCTTTAGTAAGATTTGCTTTCATTGTACCAATTTTTATATAGAAAAGCTTGTATTCTTACTCTTTCTCGTCACTTAATGATTTATTTAAGAGGAAAAAGAATAGTACGACACATAATTCAGCTATGTTGGACATTTGTACGCTTTCTATCCAATCATCAGCAGTATGAATGACGAACCAATCTAGTGTAATTTCAATGAATGAGAAAAGAGTAATAGAAATCCAATTTGGCATGTTTTGTGTCAGTGGATATAGCAGCGCTTTGAAGAAACTGAAGATGAAAAATGTAATACTGTCTAAGAAAGTGATTAATAAAAAAAGAGAAGTAACGCAATATGTGAACTATACTCTATACCTGTAATTTGAAAGATTCCTACATATACAAAAAATATAAATGCAAAAATTATAATGAGAAAAAGAGCAATAATACTAATGATAATCGTTTTATCTTTTAGGCTGAGATTTGAGAATTTCTCCTCCTCATGCATTAAGATACCCCTTTTTTCTGGAAGTTAACTTCATTTTATCATGAAATACATATTAAAAAACTACGAATTATGGGAAAATAAGGTGACAAAAAGTAAGATTTCATGTAAAATTATTAATAAGGTTTTTATTTAACTAAATGAAATAAAAGGAGCTGTCAAAGTTGTCTCAAAATCGAGAGCAATTAATGGAAGAACTATCGACAAATGTGTTTGCTATGTTTCGCACATTGCGTAATGATATCGGAAAAATATTCGGTGGTTACATACCGTGGAATGAATTCATCGTCCTGAGAATATTAAATCGTACGAATAAAGAAATGGTATCGCGTGTAGCAAATGAATTAAATGTGTCGAATAGTCATATTACAGCTGTTACAGAAAAATTAATTAATAAAGGTTTTGTAACTCGTTCACGTTCTACATCAGATCGCCGAGTTGTGTATTTAGAGATTACAGAACAAGGGAAAGATTTAGTTGCGAAAATGGAAGATGCGAAAAAACAATATTTACAAGAAAGATTCTCTGCACTTTCAGAAGATGAAATGAATGTAATGATTTCGATTTCCAAAAAACTTATTTAAGTGATTATAAACAAGAAAACGCTTACGTGATGAAAGAGAAGATCTTCCTTATATATGGAAGGTCTTCTTTCATGTGTAATAGATGTTAAAAAATAAAATGTGTATGAAAAAAGATAGAGCGCCATACTACTAATACAAGGAAGGGAGGGAGAAATATGACGAATCGTAACGGTAGTAAAGGGAGCGGTAATCAAGGATCACCAAAGTCCGGCCAGTTTAATCAGGAATTTAGCACTGAATTTGAAACTGGTAATGATAATAAAGGGAAAGAATATCGTTCTAAAAAAGGGAGTAAATCAAAAAAGGAGTGAAATTCATCACTCCTTTTTTGATTTAAGATGCTGCCGATTGATCCGTATTATATTTTTCTTCTGATTTTGCGACAATCATTGCGCAAATTGCATCACCAGAAATGTTTACAGCTGTTCTAGACATATCTAAAATACGGTCAATACCGATAATTAAAGCGATACCTTCTACTGGTAGATTTACTTGATTTAAAACCATTGTAAGCATTACAAGTCCAACACCAGGTACACCAGCAGTACCGATACTAGCTAGTACAGCAGTTAATACGACCATAGCTAATTGCGGTAATGTAAGTTCAACTCCGTATACTTGAGCGATAAATACAGTGGCTACCCCTTGCATAATGGCAGTACCATCCATATTAATAGTTGCCCCTAGTGGTTGTACAAATGAGCTTATCGCTTTTGGAACGCCAAGCTTATCTTGTGCTGTTTTCATTGCAAATGGAAGCGATGCATTAGAGCTAGATGTACTAAATCCAATTGCCATTACTGGTCCGAAATGTTTAAAGAAACGAACAATACTTTCTTTTGCTAATACCTTTAATAAGCCGCCATATACAAAGACCCCGTGAATAATGAGTACTAACATAACGACAATCATATACTTGAACATCGCAGCGACGCCTGCAAGCCCCATTTTACCAACGGATGAAGCGAGCAAACCGAATGTTCCAATTGGGGCTAATTTCATAACGAGATTAACAAGATACATCATTAATTCGTTGCCCTGTTCAAGTAATGAATGGATACCTTGAACTCGTTTTCCTAAAATAGCTATACCGAGTCCAATCAATACGGCAAAGGCAATGATTTGTAACATGTTTCCGTCAGCCATCGCTTTTGCTGGGTTATCTGGTACGATATTTAGCAATGTGTCGACGAAAGATGTTTCAGTTTTTGCACCTTCATACTTAAGACCTTCTGTTTTAAAATTACCGCCAGCTCCTGGTTTTATAATAAGTGCAAATGTAACCGCTATAGAGATGGCAACCGCAGTTGTTACGAGAAAGAATGAAATTGATTTTAAACCGATTCTTCCAAGTTGTTTCGGATCTCCAAGGCCGGCAGCACCAAGTACGATAGAAATGAACACAACAGGAACAACTAGCATTTTAATAAGTCGAATAAACAATTGACCAATTGGGTTGAACACAAATTGATTTAGTGGCTCAAAGATAGATGGAGCAGCTAAATTTAGAGTGAGTCCAACAACTAGACCTAGAAATAATGCGATTAAGATTGCTTTTGTTTGTTTCAATAAAATCCCCCCTTTTGTTTTTGCGAAATTTCTTTCTAAAGTAATTATACCGAAAAAATACCTAATTTGACAATATTTTCTGAATTTTTCGTTTTTGTTTAAGTGTAGATAGACTGATTTTGTGTTTGGAAAATAAAATAGACCATCACTTAGGATGGTCAAGGGAAGGGGACAATTTATGTCAATTTAATTAGGGATGGAAGTTATTCAAAGACACTGGGGAATGTCTTATAAATTAGGGAGGAACAACTTCGATACATATACTATAAAAGGTAGATGTGACCTCTGTATGAATATAGAGTGAAAGAGAGAGGGAGTTTTAAATAAAAGATAGAAAGACAAAAAAATAAGACCATCATATATAAGATGGTCAAGGAAGGGGACAATTTATGTCAATTTAATTAGGGATGGAAGCTGCTTTAAGACACTGGGGAATGTCTTATAAATTAGGGAGGAACAACTTCGATACATATACTATAAAAGGTAGATGTGACCTCT